>DASUDJ010000213.1:0-4297 GCA_036275635.1 Limnobacter sp.
GCGGAGACCTGTCAATATGCTCACACACCAGGTCAATGCCGGCCACGTCCAGGCCGACCACCCTTGCAGCCATGCAGCACAGGCGGGCAATCTCCGGATGAATGATGTCGGTGACATCTTCCGAGGCATTGCTGTTGCGCTCAATAATGACCTTCTTGCCATCAGGAATGATGGAGTCGGCGGAGTAGCCCTGGCGTTCCACTTCCAGCTTCACCACCCGGTTTGTTTCAATGTGCACTGTGTCCAGCGGAGTAATTTCAGTGTCGCCGCGGCGAGGATCCGTGTTGATCTGCTGGTCGATCAGGCCCTGCAGGTGGGTTCTGCCATCGCCAGTCACACAGACCACTTCGCCGCGTGACACTGCGGCCACCTTGTAGTCCACCACCAGGATACGATGCTCTGCACCGCGGATGAACTTTTCAACAATCACACCGCTGTAGCTTTCTTCCCAGGCCAGGGCCCAGGCTTTTTCAATGTCTTCCTTTCGGCTCAATTCAAGTGACACGCCACGGCCCTGGTTGCCATCAACAGGCTTCACCACCACGGGGAAGCCGATGTCCTGTGCAATTTCCCAGGCCCGCTCTGCAGTTTTTGCGAATTCGCCTTCAGGTACCGGTACGCCGCACTGAGCAAGCAGTTCCTTGCACAGGTCCTTGTCTGCAGCAATCCCTTCTGCAATTGCCGATGTTCGCGAGGTTTCGGCGGTCCAGATGCGTTGCTGCTGGTTGCCGTGGCCGAGCTGTGCCAGGTTGCCATCATTCAGGCGGATGATTGGAATACGCCGCTCGTAAGCTGCATCAAGAATATGCTGGGTACTGGGGCCAAGGCCATGCATGTCGCAATGATGCTTGATGACCTTCATCTCCGCCTGCAGATCGAACTCGGTGTTTTCAATGGCCGCGTGAATCAGTCGCACGCCGGCTTCCAGGCAGGCCATTCCGACCACCGGGTCAGGCGTGCGGAACACCATCTTGTAGACGCCGCTCTTGCTTGTCTCCCGGGCCTTGCCAAAGCCCACATCCAGTCCAGCCAGCAGGTGAAGTTCAATCACCACATGTTCAAGAATGTGCGCTGCATAGGTGCCATCACGCAGGCGCAACAGAAAACCACCTGGCTCGCCAATGCCGCATCGGTGCTCTGACAGGCCCGGCAGGACAGCTGTCAAACGTTCATTGAAACCAGGCAGCAGATTGGATGGAAACTGCTCCAGTTCCTGGATGTCCACCAGCGCTTCGATACAACTGCGATAGGTCCAGATATTCGGGCCGTCAAGCCACATGGTGCGGAGTATTACAAGTCGTTTTTGCGTCATAAGCTGGCTGCTTGCAGGTTTAATGGTCGGGATTGAATTTTCGGTCAATGTTAACTCCGTGTCGCCGGAAATAGTGGTGTAACATCAGCGAATTCGCGAACTGAGGGGGTAATCTCTTTGAAAATCGTTGGATTTTCACCGTCTGAAAATGAAGTACAGCGCCTTTCAGAGGTATGGGCCGCACAATCACCCACCCGCGTGGTGTTTGTTGCAGATTTGAATACCCGACGGGAGTTCTCCCGCACCCTGGTGGCCTTCAACGCCAGTGAATTGATCGTACTGGACAAGGGCTCGGAGACTCCGGTTTTCAGGGCTTCATTTTCTGCGATCGAAAAAGTTTCCGTGACCGATCATTCCGGTCTTTCCACGGTGGTCATCCAACTGGACTCAGGCCAGTTTTTCCGCTTCTATGCCAGCTTCAGCCTGCACAGGGCGCTGGAAGAATTTGTCGAACAGCTGGAGCTTGCGCTGCAGGATTTCAGGCAGGGTGACAGTTCTGCAAGGGTGATTGCCAGCCCGGTTCCCCGGTTGCTGCGTGATGAAGAACTGGAAGAGGGTGGGTTTGAAGAGCCCGTTTCCTCACGTGCCTTGCTGCGCCTGTGGCGTTTTGCCCATCCTTATCGCTGGCGGCTTTTTGCTGGCCTGCTGCTGACGCTGCTGTCCACTGCAGCCACGCTGGTCGCCCCCTATCTTTCCATGCCATTGATGGACGAGGTGCTGATTCCATTCCAGAACGGCCAGCCCATGAACACCGATCTGGCCACCTTTTACCTGGGGGGCTTGCTGCTGTCCGCCGTGGTTGCTGCAATACTCAGCTGGGCGCGAACCTACCTGCTTGCACTGGTGTCGGAAAGAATTGGTTCTGATTTGCGAACCACCACTTTCAATCACCTGATGAGCCTGTCGCTGGATTATTTCAGTGCAAAGCGCACTGGTGACCTGATTGCCCGGGTGAGTGCGGAAACCGACCGAATCAACCTGTTTCTTTCCCTGCATGCGCTGGACTTCATCACCGATGTGATCATGATCCTGATGACTGCCGTCATCCTGATGAACATTGATTTTGAACTGGCCCTGTTGACCCTGTTGCCCCTGCCGCTGATCGGCTGGATGATCCACCTGGTGCGGGAAAAGCTGCGCACCGGTTTCGAGAAAGTGGACCGGGTGTGGGGCGAGGTCACCAATATCCTGACCGACACCATTCCCGGCATCCGGGTGGTGAAGGCCTTTGCACAGGAGCGCCGTGAATCCGACCGCTTTCTGCAGGCCAACACCCGCAACCTGGAAGTGAATGACCGGATCAACAAGACCTGGTCCCTGTTCGCGCCGACTGTCAGCCTGCTGACGGAATTGGGCATTCTTGTCATCTGGGCGGCGGGCATCTGGATGATCATGAAGAATGACATCACAGTGGGTGTGCTGACAGCATTCCTGGCGTACATCGGCCGCTTCTACACGCGGCTTGATTCCATGAGCCGCATTGTGTCAGTCACGCAAAAGGCGGCGGCTGGGTCCAAGCGTATTTTCGACATCCTGGATTACAAGTCGTCTGTACCGGAAGCGGTGGACGCAGTGAAAATCGACCACCTGAAGGGCGAGCTTGAACTCAGGAATGTCTCGTTCCGTTATGGCAGCCGTCAGGTGCTGGATGGCGTGAACCTGAAGGTGAAGCAGGGCGAAATGATTGGCCTGGTGGGCCACAGTGGGTCGGGCAAGTCCACCCTGGTGAACCTGCTGTGCCGTTTCTATGATGTAAGTGATGGTGAAGTGCTGGCGGATGGAATTGACATCCGGCAAATCGAGATGGCCAGTTACCGGCGCAACATTGGCCTCGTGTTGCAGGAGCCTTACCTGTTCTTCGGCACGATTGCTGAAAATATTGCATACGGCAGGCCAAATGCAACACGGCAGGAAATCATTGCTGCAGCCCGGCTGGCCCATGCGCATGAGTTCATTCTTCGGCTTCAGCATGGCTATGATTCACTGGTGGGCGAGCGGGGACAAAGCCTTTCGGGAGGTGAACGCCAGCGTATTTCAATTGCGCGTGCCTTGCTGATTGATCCAAAAATCCTGATTCTTGATGAAGCCACCAGTTCTGTGGATTCCCAAACAGAGAAGGAAATCCAGAAGGCACTGGACAACCTGGTGAAAGGTCGCACCACGATTGCGATTGCGCACCGCCTGTCCACCCTGCGCAAGGCCGACCGCATCGTCGTGATGGACCGTGGCAAGGTGGTGGAAGAGGGGCCGCATGATGAACTGCTTGCCGCAAAGTCGCATTTCTGGCACTTGCACCAGGCACAGGAAAAACTGAAGCAGGAACAGGCGCAATATGACTGACATGACTGAAACCACTGACTGGACATTGCGTGTATCCAGCCAGGGCAAACTGGCCCTGTTCAAGAATGGTGAACTGCTTGCCGACCCCGTGATGCCGGTATTGGCCTTTCCGTTTTCGGCACCCAATGAAAGCATTTCTATTGTGGATGAATACAGCCGTGAAATGTTGTGGCTCGACAGCCTGGATGAACTGGATGAACAGTCACAGGCAGCGGTGAAGGATTACCTGGCAGTGCGTGAATTCAGACCGGTTGTGAAACGGATCACCTCGGTATCGACCTATTCAACCCCCAGTGTCTGGACGCTTGAAACCGACAGGGGCAGTTGCAAATTTGAATTGCCAACAGATGAAAGCATCCGCAGGCTGGGTGGTAGCCGCCTGGTGTTGACCCATGCCAATGGCATGCAGTTCATCATTGAGGACATGCTGGCCCTGGACACCCGCAGCAGGCAAATTCTGGCCCGGTTCATGGCCTGAGCATCGCCTGGATTTCTCTACAAAAAAAACGCCTGTGCAGCAAGCTGTACAGGCGTGTGAGTGGTTCTTTTTTCAAGAACAAGAGAGAGACAGAACAAACAAGGCACTACAAACTGCCTGGGTACAACAACTCCACTACAAAAACTCCGGGCTTCAGAAGCTCTTCA
>DASUDJ010000214.1:0-6143 GCA_036275635.1 Limnobacter sp.
CCTGAATGTGCTGCGCCTGATCAATGAACCCACGGCGGCTGCAGTGGCATATGGTCTTGATCAGAAAGTACAGGGCCAGTTTGTGGTGTTCGACCTGGGCGGTGGCACATTTGATGTCTCAATCCTGCGCCTGCAGGCCGGTGTATTTGAGGTGCTGGCCACGGGTGGCGACTCCGCACTGGGCGGTGATGATTTCGACCGCGCACTGGCTGACCATTTCATTGCCACCCATGGCTTCAACACGCTTACACCACAACAGCGTTCACGCCTGGTGATGGCCTGCCGCCGGGTGAAAGAACAGATTTCCCATGAGCACACCGCTTTTCTGAGTGTTGAATTCAAGAGTGGCGAGACCATTGCTGAAACCGTCACTGCCGAACAGTTTGAAAAAATTGTTGAACCGCTGGTGAAGCGCACCATACAGGCCGCCCGCAAAACATTGCGGGATGCAGGCCTGAGCACGGATGAAATTGACGGCGTGGTGATGGTGGGCGGTTCCACCCGCATGCCGGTGGTGCGCAAGGCCGTGAAGGAGTTTTTCGGCAAAGACCCACTGGTGAATTTGAATCCGGATGAAGTAGTGGCCATCGGTGCTGCCATACAGGCCGACACCCTGGCCGGCAACCGCAGTGATGATGAACTGCTGTTGCTGGACGTCATTCCCTTGAGCCTGGGCCTTGAAACCATGGGCGGTTTGACCGAACGGGTGATCAACCGCAACAGCACCATTCCAGTGGCGCGGGCGCAGGAATTCACCACCTTCAAGGATGGGCAAACTGCCATGGCCATTCACGTGGTGCAAGGCGAACGCGAACTTGTTTCAGAAAACCGTTCGCTGGCCCGCTTCGAATTGCGCGGCATTCCACCCATGGTGGCGGGTGCTGCACGCATTCGCGTCACCTTCCAGGTGGATGCAGATGGCCTGCTGTCAGTCACTGCCATGGAAACCGGCTCAGGTGTGTCAGCCAACATCACTGTGAAGCCGTCCTATGGTCTGAGTGATGATCAGATCGCCGGCATGCTGAAGAACAGTTTTGAATTTGCACAGGCCGACATGAATGCCCGCCAGTTGCGTGAGCAACAGGTAGAAGCACTGCGCCTGGTCGAGTCGGTGGAGGCTGCAATTGCCAAGGATGGTGAACTGCTGCAGGCTGATGAACTGAATACCATTCAGGCCAGCATGAAGACCCTGCGCGAGTTGGCTCAGAATGATGACCTTCGCGCAATTGAAAAAGGCATTGAAGACCTGGGCCACCTGACCGAAGACTTTGCAGCCCGACGCTTGGATGCTGGTATTCGCAAGGCACTGACCGGAAAAACAATCGACACTGTGAGCGCCACCTTGGGCGGCGGGTCGAACAATTAATTGAACCTGAGAGATTTTTAAAATGCCAGTCATCAAGATTTTGCCGCATGAAAGCCTTTGCCCCGAGGGCAAGACTTTCGAGGCCCAGAAAGGTGCGCAGCTGTGTGAAAGCATACTGGCCCAGGGTATTTCGCTGGAGCACGCATGTGAAATGAGCTGTGCCTGCACCACCTGCCATGTGATCATCAAGGAAGGCTTCAACAGCCTTGAGCAAAGCGATGATGATGAAGATGACCTGCTGGACATGGCCTGGGGCCTGACACCGCAAAGCCGCCTCTCCTGCCAGGTGAAAGTGGCAGACAAAGACCTGGTGGTGGAACTGCCCAAGTACACCATCAACCACGCCCGTGAGAACCATTAAAACAAGAAAGGCTGACCCAGATGAAATGGACTGACACGCTTGATATTGCGCTGGCCCTGATTGATGCCCACCCTGATGTGGATCCGCAGTACATCCGCTTTACTGACCTGCACAAGTGGGTGTGCGCCCTGCCCGGCTTTGATGACAACCCGGAAAAGTCGAATGAGAAAATTCTGGAAGCCATCCAGATGACCTGGATTGACGAGCAGGATTGAGCGGGGCAACAGGTGCCGCTACAGCTGATCCTGCTACAGCAGGCCCCTGATCGGCAGAAGCGAGTAAAAGAACACCACGGCCTTGCGCCACAGTGAGGCCTTGGGTTCCAGGTCGTGAATGATTTCCTTGCCGTCCCTTCTCTCGATCCAGACCAGGCTCCCGGTTTCATCCAACCTGACCTGATAGGCAATGGCAGGCAACCCCTGAAAAGCCAGGTCGACCTGCGAAGCCATGCCCGGGCTCTGAATCAGAAAGCCCATTTCGGTGTTCAAGTGCACTGAACGCGGATCAAAGTTGAACGACCCCACGAAAAGCCGTGATCCGTCTACCGAAAATGTTTTGGTGTGCAGGCTTGACCCCGAACTGCCCAGCATGGAGTTTCGCCTCCCCCGGCGACTGGCCTCTTCCCTTGGTGTGCCCTTCAGTTCAAACAGGCTGACCCCAGCCCTCAGCAACTGCGCCCTGCTTTCTGCGTAACCTGAATGCACTGCTGCAACATCCGTGGCCTCCAGGGAGTTGGTCAGCACCTGGACACGCACGCCAGCATTTGCCAGTCGGGAGAAAAAAGCCACATCATGTTCAGTGGGCACAAAATAAGGGGAAACCAAATTAAGGCTGCGCTTGGGGTTCCCGATGAATTCCCGCAATTCAAGCGCCAGCAGGTCTTCCTTGCTGACCTTGTCCAATACCTTTCCGGGCTTGTCACTGACGAGTTTCACCTGTGCCCAGTGCATGCGCAGACCGCCATTCAGCAGCCTGTCCAGAAAACCGGAGTCGCGCACAAGACTCAGGTAGTTTTCTGCACGCAATATTGCTTCCGGATCCAGCACTTTATTCTGGAGCGCCTGCAGATCTGCGTCTGTGCTGGTATCCAGGATCTGCGACGACGGATAGGCCGAGGGGCTGTTCCAATACACATCAAAATCATTCGACACGGCACCGACCACTTCACCAATGCACAGCAGGTCCAGGTCGGTGAACAAAACGGTGGTGTCTTCCTTTTTCAGGCCAAAGTATTCATCTCCGATATTCCTGCCGCCAGAAATTGTGACCATGTTGTCCACGGTGAATGACTTGTTGTGCATTCTGCGGTTCAGGCGAGAGAAATCGGCAAGGTAACCCAGCCACTTCGGGTTTCGAATCTGGAAGGGATTGAACAGGCGCACTTCAATATTGGGATGGGTATCCAGCCGATTCAGCTGGGTGTCAAGGCCGCTGATTCCATTGTCATCCAGCAAAAGCCTTACCCGCACACCGCGCTGACCTGCCCTCAACAACTCTTCCAGCATCAGGTTACCGGTGGTGTCGTTTTTCCAGATGTAGGACTGGATATCAACGCTTTCCTGGGCTGCACGCGTCAGCAACATGCGGCTTTGAAAAGCCTCTTTGGGATCATGCAGTGGGTAAGCCCCGGTTTTTCCCTGGTGCTTTGACACCTGTGCTGACAATGCCTCGCCCAGCCGCGTGTTGTTCGCCTGTTTTTGGTCAATTGAATAGGAAGTGTCCTGACCGATTGCAGGCGGCAGGGCACACCCTTGAAGGTGGCCCAGGAACATACAGAATGCAAACGGCAAGCGTACAGACAGGTTCATCTGCACGGTAAGCCCAGGCTTAGCGTGTCGCCTGGCCCCTGTTGATCAGCTTGTTGACTTCTGCTGCACTTAGCGTGCTGGAATCGCATTTGGCATAACCGGTTCGCTCGGTTACCCAATAACGCACACCACTGCTGTTTTGAAGACCCGTATCCCTTTCTGACTCCCTGATGGACAGTTCATCATAATCTGCCGAACCACATGCCTTCTCGGCACCGTTTCGCCATGTGACCCGAGCGGCATCAATACCGGGGGAAGGGGCATGATTCGAACGGGCGTACACATGGAACAGGCCAGGGCCCAGTTCTTCCTGCCTGTACCCGCCACCCAGCATGTTGGAACCTGTCGACAGGTCATGATTGGAGGCACATGCAGCCAGGCCTGCCATCAGTGAAAGGGCTGCGAACTTGTACAAAATAAAACTCCGGTAATAAACGATTTTTCGGGCGCAAGCCATGAACGACCACCATGCAAGCGGTCCTCCTGGCGACCCGCGTATTTTGCCCGAGGACCAGGCTTGTCAGATCGCCTTTCCATTGAAATCCGCTGCACTATGACGTTCAGGCACCTGCTCATTTGCTTCACCCCATGCGCGGTTCACCATTCTGCCGCGGATCACGGCTGGCCGTTTGCCAATTTCACTGGCCCAGCGAAGCACATGGGTGTAAGAATGGGCCTCCAGAAACTCGGCGGCGTTGTAAACCTGGTTGGTGACCAGCGCACCGTACCATGGCCAAATGGCGATGTCGGCAATCGTGTATTCATTGCCGGCGATGAATTGCTGATCGGCCAGCTGCCGGTTGAGTACATCCAGCTGGCGCTTCACTTCCATCGCATAGCGGTTGATTGGATATTCATACTTTTCTGGCGCATAGGCATAGAAATGCCCGAAGCCCCCGCCCAGCATGGGTGCACTGCCCATTTGCCAGAATAACCATGACAGGGTTTCAGTGCGACGGGCTGAGTCCGAAGGCAGAAATGCGTCGAATTTTTCAGCCAGGTACAGAAGGATGGATCCAGATTCAAATACCCGGGTCGCCGGGGTGGTGCTTCGGTCCAGCAGCGCAGGTATCTTGCTGTTGGGGTTCACTTTCACGAAGCCGCTGCTGAACTGGTCACCATTTGAAATATTGATCAGCCAGGCATCATATTCAGCAGCACTGTGACCCAGCGCCAGCAACTCCTCAAGCATCACCGTGACTTTCACGCCATTCGGTGTGGCCAGCGAATAAAGCTGGAGCGGGTGTTCGCCCACTGGCAACTCTTTCTCATGCGTCGGCCCTGCGATTGGGCGATTGATGCTGGCAAATTTTCCGCCGTTTTCCTTGTCCCAAACCCAGACTTTTGGTGGTGTGTATTTTTCATGACTCATGGCGGGTCCTCACTGATCTGATTCAAGTTGATGAAGAAACGGCGATTCCGCCAGGCCTATTCCAGTGCCCCACCCAGCAGGGCAGTGATCAGTGCAGCCAGAAACCACATGGCTGCACGCTGCAACATCGGTTTGTCCATGCTCCTGGCATTCAATCCGTTGCCAAAACCCACCACAAAAGCATGCACAGGCAGAGCAATCACCAGCAGTGTGCCGATGATCAGCTCAATGCTGCCGGATGCGCCGGCACCGCCATATCGGTTCCAGAGCATGGGCCACACGACTGCTGAAAACACGCCTGCCAGGGCGGCACTGGTCAAACTCGGAGAAATATTCACGTCAATCGGCTTCGAAGAAAACTCAATCCATCAGGATAGCATTGAAGACTGGGGCTCAGGGCACCAGGCGGTTCTCGACCCAGTGAGCTTCAGCATCCAGTTCAAGGCCGATCCGAAAGTGACCTTCCCTTTGCAACACCAGCAGCTCCATGGATTGCACTTCGACTTTCAACACCACGAAATTGTTGCGCGCATTGCCCATGTCATAACCGGTTTCTGAATCCTGCAAAACCTGACCCGGCGCGCTCAGCGTGGCATAGTCCTTTCTTGAATACTCCGGAATTCGTTCCCACAGCTGCGCAACCCGCTCAGGGTCTGTTTCCTCTGCAGCGACACCTGTAACCCTCAACTGCGAGTTGCTGCGGCTGTTCCAGAACAGCAGGCTCACACGGGCATCCAAGGCAAGGTCGACGATTTTCTGGCTGCGCCTGTCGGTGTAAAACACCAGTTGCCGCTCGCTTTCAGAAGCACCGCGCAGGATGACAGAACGCACTTGTGGACCATTCGGACCGGCCGTGGCGAAACCCACAACCCGCCAGGGGTGCTTTTTGTCGACGGTGGCACGCACCAAAGTTTTCCAGATTTCATCGGCATGGTTCATGCTTCTTTCCAGCCTGTTCACGTATTTACTTCTGTTTGACCAATTTTTCGGGACTATACAGTGTCTATTCACGTTGCCCTGCGCCATATTACACGTTACCGCTATGATCAATTGATCAACCTGGGCCCCCAAGTGGTGCGTCTTCGCCCGGCTCCCCATTGCCGCACGCGGATTCTCAGCTACAGCCTGAACGTACTGCCGCAGAAACATTTCATCAACTGGCAACAGGATCCGCAGGGCAATTACCTTTCTCGACTGGTGTTTCCGGAGCGCACCCGCATGCTGGAAATTGCGGTC
>DASUDJ010000215.1:0-2963 GCA_036275635.1 Limnobacter sp.
GCCACATCGGGCAGACCCGCGCCGCAGTCCACCAGGGTGTACTGGTTGTCCTCTTCCAGTAGCCACACATTGATGTGGTCCAGCGCGAATGGCAGGGGCAAACGCAGCCACAAAACACCCGGTGCAACCGGTACTGGCTGGCCCAAGACTGGCGGTTCAAACAAACGTTCAATTCCCATGTGTGCAGGTAGTACTGTTGGAAACGCCCCATGGTAATTGTTGAACAGCACCGAAAAGCGCAAAACATGGCAAAACCTTGAAATTGTGTATTTCCAGGCATTTATTTTCCTGAAGCCTGCCTCTGCTGAACCAGGCTTGCTTGGAACGGGCTGCCTCTTGTTGTCCACGTAGCGACCCTTGCCCATGGAGAGTCCGCATGAAATTCAACTTGCCGGTGTTTGGTCAGAAAAATTCCCTGGAAAGGCCAGCGGTGGCTGTGGGCCGGCCTGATCGGCACAGGGTTTGTATGCCCCGAGTGCTGCAGAAAGTTTCTGACATGGGGCGGAGATTCCTTCGCTCCCTGAAGCCCAGGCTGCCTTCCTTGGCCGGTACAAGCAGCGCGCCATCGGTGAACCTGCCGAAAAGCCCGCCGCCGACGGCAAGTCCACCAATTGGCCGGTCAGCCTTGGCCACCTCGTCAGATCGTCCGTCAGCATTTAGCCAATTGACCGAAAGCTTTCAGTCGTCAACATCCTCACCTCAAAATTTCCGCCACCGGCAACTCCAGATGCCGGCCAACCCGCAACGGCCCGAATTCAATGAGTTTCCCAATTCCGTCAATTATGATTTTGTGACCACACCAGTGATGAGCCTGTCGGCGCGGCACCTTCAGGACCCTGTACTGCAAATGGCGCTGCGGGACGCCATTCGAAGCAGGCAGGGAGTTTTCCAATGGGTAAGGGACGGGCTGTCCAGTCTGCGCGACGAGTTGCAGGCCAGTCTTGGGGCAGACCAAGCAGTCGCACTGGGCGAGGGTGTTCTTGTCCATGGTTTTGAGCGGATGGGTGATTTAAATGGTGTGGACCTGTGGACGCTTCTTGTCAGCGCGCCAGCACAGGACCAGCCTGGCGAGGTGGACACCTTTCAGGTTCCATTCAGTGAGGTGAATGTGCCGCAGGCGCAGTTGGCTGATCCTTCCGCATGGGTTGAACGGTCGGAACTCGCCTGGCACAACCACCTTTTCAATGTGGATGTGGCCTATCAGGACAGTGTGAACAATCCATTGATGCTGACTGCCGGATGTGAGCAGTTGAGTAACCTGCATGCCCTGAACATTGAAATCAGTTCCCGCATCCAGAACGGCCTGGTGGGTAATCAGGCCCTGTTGGGCCAGACCCTGCAGCAACTGAAGTCGCAATTCCTGGGTGCGGAGCCCAGCCGGCACTCCGTCAGGGTAGAAGGCTGGTTGGAGCAGCACCTGGCAAATGGTGTCAGCAAGGCTGCCGTGCCGGTTCAGTCTGCGATTGCAGTGAAACGCCACCTGCCTGCCGAGGAGCCACCACCCCGCCAGGTTTCCGTGGGCATGAGCCTGCCAGACACAAGCCTGACGCATGCATTGACGGTTGCTTCATTGCCTGACCTGCTGCCACCGGTGGAGAACAACCTGGAGCTGACCTTGGCAGAGAAGGCGCCCCTTTGCCAACCCAGCAGGAGCCTGGCCTACCGGCAATCGCAAATGGCCAATCATTGCGGTGTGGCGTCGGTGAATGCCTTTTTTCAGGCAGAAGTCATGAGCAGCCTGCAGGCAATCAATGCCATACTGGATCAGCATCAGGAGGTGTGGTGTCAGCCTGACCGAAGGCTGCAGGATCTGAATCTGCCTGGCTTGTACCATCCCCGGATTATTGATGCCCTGCGGTCAGGGAAAAGCGTGTCAATCAGCCAGGACGAGTTTCTCGGTCAAGGGGGCTTGGCCGATGCACGTGATTACGAGGCAATGTTTCCGCAGACGCCTGCCGAGCAATGGGGCGCCCTGTTGAATTATGATCCGCGCGTCGCAGACATGTCTGATTCAGATTACCGCGCTTTCCGCGACAGCACCAAGGTAGTCAGTATTTCTCCGGATTTGTGGCTTTCTGCTGCCACCGGTATTCACGCCGACAGCCTGGAAAGCATTGTGAACCGTTTTCTTGGCACAAAAGAGGGTAACCAGGCCTGGGCAGACTATCCCGATACGGTGGAGCGCATTTCAATGGCCGTGTCTGATCACCCGAGGTATTTCGACCTACTTGAAGACCGCATCCTGTCGAAAATTCATTCCCGTACTGTTCCAGGCAATTCAAGTTTTCCGATGATCTGCATGGTGCCGGGGCATTATTTCGCTCTGGCACGCGACAGCGAAGGGAACTGGCTGAAACTTGACAGCAATGGAACACAAACCACCGGTTTGCAGGGCACTGACCTGTTTGCAAAAGCTGGTGAGCTTGGGGCTGCGCTGAAGGCGAACCGTGCCATACACGTGATCTGTGAACCACTGTAAAGGGGCCGGCCTTACCAAGCCATGCTTCAACTGCGTACACCCCGGCAACCCTTCGTAAATATTGATGGTTATCATGCAACAATTCATTCAACCTGCCGCAGATCCGTCTCTTCCTGACCCGGGCAAATCCGGGGAATCAGGACGCAATACGAACCCAGGTGGGGTCATTTCCAGCGTGCGCAGCCTGGCATCCTTCATCAGGAATCCTGCCCTCCAAGCTTTCGATTCATCAGTTCATTCATCCACCTACATACCCAGCCCTGCCGTTCATAACAGAAGCCTTGATTCCGATGCCTTGCTGGGCTTGCGAACCGCCCGTCTGCGAACCCCTGTCGCAGTGTTCAATACCCACGGAGCTTCAGGACATGGCAGCTATGATTCACCGCTGATGAAAAAGGCACTGGTGCAGGCAATTGCTTCACAACAGGGCTTGCTGGAAATTTCACACCCAGGCGTGCAGCCCTTGTTGCAGGCAATGCAGAAT
>DASUDJ010000216.1:0-12059 GCA_036275635.1 Limnobacter sp.
TCATGATGATGATCACATTGCGGAAGTCCGCCTTGCGACCGTTGTTGTCGGTCAGCGTGCCATTGTCCATCACCTGCAACAGGATGTTGAACACGTCCGGATGGGCCTTCTCGATTTCATCAAGCAGCAACACACAGTGCGGCTTCTTGGTGATGGCTTCGGTCAGCAAGCCGCCCTGGTCAAAGCCGACATATCCAGGGGGCGCACCAATCAGGCGTGACACGGCATGGCGCTCCATGTACTCCGACATGTCAAAGCGCAGCATTTCAATGCCCAGAATGAAGGCCAGCTGCTTGGCCACCTCGGTTTTACCCACACCTGTGGGGCCACTGAACAGGAAGGAACCAATTGGCTTGTCTGCCTTGCCCAGGCCAGCGCGCGACATCTTGATGGCATTGGCCAGCGCTTCAATTGCAGGATCCTGGCCGAACACTGTGGCTTTCAGATCGCGATCCAGCGTGGCCAGCTTGTTGCGGTCATCTGTGTTGACAGACTGCGGCGGAATGCGCGCAATCTTGGACACGATGTCCTCAATGTCGCCCTTGGTGATTGTTTTGCGCTGCTTGCTTTTCGGCAAGATACGCTGGGCAGCACCGGCCTCATCAATCACGTCGATGGCCTTGTCGGGCAAGTGGCGGTCATTGATGAACTTGGCAGACAACTCGGCTGCAGCAGAAATAGCTGCGCTGGAATATTTCACGCCATGGTGATCTTCAAACCGGCTCTTCAGTCCACGCAGGATTTCAATGGTCTGCTCTACCGTGGGTTCGGAAACATCGATTTTCTGGAAGCGGCGGGAAAGTGCATGGTCTTTCTCAAAAATACCGCGATATTCAGTGAAGGTTGTTGCACCAATGCACTTCAACTGGCCTGAAGACAGCGCAGGCTTCAAGAGGTTGGAGGCATCCAGCGTGCCGCCGGAGGCGGAACCGGCACCAATCAGGGTGTGAATTTCATCAATGAAAAGCACAGAATCGGTATTGGCCTTCAACTGCTTCAACACCGCCTTCAGTCGCTGCTCGAAATCACCACGGTACTTGGTTCCGGCCAGCAGTGCGCCCATGTCGAGTGAGTGAACCTGCGCATTCGCCAGGATTTCAGGTACATCGCCCTGGACAATACGCCAGGCCAAACCTTCGGCAATTGCGGTTTTGCCCACGCCTGCCTCACCAACCAGCAAGGGGTTGTTCTTGCGGCGACGGCAAAGCACCTGGATAACACGCTCCACTTCCTGTTCACGACCAATCAGGGGATCAATCTTTCCTTCACGGGCCAGGGTATTCAGATTCTGGGTGTACTGGTCCAGCGGCGACTGTTTGTCACCAACAGCCTGGCTTGACTCGGATTCCTGCTCCTGGTTTTCACTTGAGGTGTTCTCCTGCTTGGGCGCTGGTGCCTGGGGTGTCTTGGTGATCCCGTGGGAGATGTAATTCACCACGTCCAGGCGGGTAATGCCCTGCTGATGGAGGTAATACACCGCATGGGAATCCTTTTCACCGAAAATTGCCACCAGCACGTTTGCACCAGTCACCTCCTTCTTGCCGTTGGATGTGCTTTGCACATGCATGATGGCACGCTGGATTACACGCTGGAAACCCAATGTCGGCTGAGTGTCCACCTCATCCTGCCCAGTCACCACGGGTGTGTTGTCCTTGATGAAATTCTGCAGATTCTTGCGGATTTCCTCGATGTCGCATGAACAGGAACGCAAAACCTCTGCTGCAGAAGGATTGTCCAACAAGGCCAGCAGAAGATGCTCCACCGTGATGAATTCATGCTTTTGCTGACGGGCGTCGACAAAAGCCATGTGCAAACTTACTTCCAATTCTTGCGCAATCATGTTTCCTCCATCACGCATTGCAGCGGATGTTGATGCTGCTTCGCGAAACTGCATACCATCTCGACCTTTGTCGAGGCGATGTCCTTGGGATAGACCCCGCAGACCCCTTTGCCTTCTCGATGCACTTTCAGCATGATCTGGGTGGCCTGCTCCCTCCCCTTTCCGAAAAACTTCTCCAAAACAATCACGACAAACTCCATGGGGGTGTAGTCATCGTTCAAGAGCACGACTTGATACATAGGGGGCAGTTGCGCTTTTTGCGTCTGCGATTCAAGTACTGTTGATGGATTGTTTTGCGAACTCATGACTTCATTGTAATCACTTCTAAGGCGCGCGCAACATGGATTAGGGACCAATACACCGCCTTTATTTCAGCCTGAAAAAATTCCCTGAAAATTCAATCATCACGTCTCAGGAAAGCCAGTTTCAACCCCCTTTGCAAAGTAGTGGGTCCGGTCAGACCAACCCCTTGGAAAGGCGCACCACCAGTAGATATGGCCAGTGTATGTCCACCACAAGATGTAAACCGTTAAAAAATGTATCTATTGTATTATTGACCCCAAACCAAACAGGTCAAAGAATAGGCAGCAAGCCGGTTAAGACTGGTGAGTTGTCGGAAAGTTCTAGCGTTCCGATCGAAGTATTTGTTTTTTGAAGGAGGTTTCGCGATGGCGACCGGCACGGTAAAATGGTTCAATGATGCAAAGGGTTTCGGCTTTATTACTCCAGATCAAGGCAGCGACGAGTTGTTCGCTCACTTTTCAGCCATCCAGGCGTCTGGATTCCGCACACTGAAAGAAGGTCAGAAAGTGACTTTTGAAGTTGTAGACGGACCGAAAGGCAAGCAGGCTCAGAACATCTCTGTCATGGACGCTACAAGCGCTGCCTGAAATCAGAATTGATCGGGTAACCGGTTGAAGAAAGCCAGCATACCGCTGGCTTTTTTTATGTCTGATCCACCCTGATTACTTACCACAGACATGGCGATTTCATGAAAAAAGCCCCGTTCAACGGGGCTTTTTGCAGGACTGTCTCAGTGTAGTTGCCGAGCGCATTTCCGGGTTTACATGTGATCAATCATCACCTGGCCGAAACCTGAGCAGCTAACCTGGGTTGCGCCTTCCATCAGACGGGCGAAGTCGTAGGTTACCTTCTTCGAGCTGATCGCTTTTTCCATCGAAGTGATGATCAAGTCTGCCGCCTCTACCCAGCCCATGTGGCGCAACATCATTTCAGCGGAAAGAATCTGTGAACCAGGGTTCACATAATCTTTGCCGGCGTACTTTGGCGCTGTACCATGGGTGGCTTCGAACATGGCGATGGAGTCGGACAGGTTGGCGCCCGGTGCAATGCCGATGCCACCCACCTGGGCAGCAAGCGCATCGGATATGTAGTCACCATTCAGGTTCATGGTGGCAATCACGCTGTATTCAGCAGGGCGCAACAGGATTTGCTGCAGGAAGGCATCTGCAATCACGTCCTTGATCACGATGTCGCCATGGGCTGCCTTGATTTTCATCCACGGTCCACCATCCAGCAACTCGGCACCAAACTCGTTTTTGGCCAGTGCATAGGACCAGGCCGCGAAGGCGCCTTCGGTGTACTTCATGATGTTACCCTTGTGAACAATGGTCACAGAAGGCTTCTTGTTGTCGATCGCATACTGGATGGCCTTGCGGAACAGGCGCTCAGTGCCTTCCCTGGAAATCGGCTTGATGCCGATGCCTGATGTCTCCGGGAAACGAATCTTGCTGACACCCATTTCTTCGCGCAGGAACTTGATCAGTTTTCTGGCCTTGTCGGTTTCCGCTTCATATTCAATACCGGCGTAGATGTCTTCCGAGTTTTCGCGGAAAATCACCATGTCGGTCTTGTGTGGCTCTTTCACCGGGCTGGGTACACCAGCGAAGTAACGGACTGGGCGCAGGCACACATAAAGGTCAAGTTGCTGGCGCAGGGCCACGTTGATTGAGCGGATACCACCACCCACTGGAGTAGTCAGTGGGCCTTTCACGGACACCACATATTCTTTCAGCACTTCCAGGGTTTCTTCAGGCAGCCACACATCTGGGCCGTACACCTTGGTTGATTTTTCCCCAGCGTAAATTTCCATCCAGCTGATTTTCCGCTTGCCACCGTAGGCCTTGCTGACTGCTGCATCCACCACATCAATCATCACCGGGGTGATGTCAAATCCAGTACCGTCCCCTTCAATGTAGGGAATGATTGGCTGATCAGGTACATTCAGTGAATAGTCACTGTTGACCGTAATTTTTTCGCCAACTGATGGCACTTTAATATGTTGGTACATGGTCTCTCCGCTGCTTCTTTGGGGGTGTTAGAGGAAACACTCTAGTGTATTCCTTCGATGGGAAAATCACAAATGTTTCGCAATATGAAATTGCATTCCTTATTACGCTAAGCCGTATAATAACGCCTTCTTCTTTCAGATCTCTGACAGGAACCTGAATTCATGCACTTTGATCATGCCCAGACACCGGTCAGCAGGCTTGTGGCACTTATCCTTCTCACCGCATCCGGCCTGATCCCTGGCACTGTACAGGCACAGGGAACTGTGCAGCACAAGCTTCCAATAGTGCAGGTTAAGGTTGGACCACACATGGTCAGGGCGGAACTGGCCGACACAGATCTCAGCAGGCAGATCGGACTGATGAACCGAAAATCCCTGGCCCCCAACCATGGAATGCTGTTCATTTTCCAGCACAGTCAAACACAGTGCATGTGGATGAAAAACACCCTGATTGACCTGGATGTGGCTTTTGCGGATGAGGAAGGAAGAATTCTGAATATTGAACGGATGAGAGCAGGCACCACCGACATTCACTGCTCAAAGGGAAATGCAAAAACTGCATTGGAAATGAACCGTAACTGGTTTGCTGAAAAGGAGGTGCAGGCTGGCCAGTTCATCCAGCTGCAGGACAACGGGAAAGCGGGCAGATAATCCCTTGAACCATGAAAAAACGGCCTGGGTTGTCCACCCAGGCCGCCCATTTCAATATGACAGGATTTTCTTAGGCGCCGAAGTTGGCGGATGCGAATTCCCAGTTCACCAGGTTCCAGAATGTTTCAATGTACTTGGGACGGGCATTGCGGTAGTCAATGTAATAAGCATGTTCCCACAGGTCGCAAGTCAGCAGTGGCTTGTCCTGTGTGGTCAGCGGGGTGGCAGCATTGCTGGTGTTCACAATATCAACAGAGCCATCAGGCTTTTTCACAAGCCAGGTCCAGCTGGAACCGAAGTTGCCAATTGCGCTCTTGGTGAAGGCTTCCTTGAATGCATCATAGCTGCCGAACTTGGCATTGATTGCATCAGCCAAGGCGCCTGTGGGTGCGCCACCGCCATTCGGTGACAGGCAATGCCAGTAGAAAGTGTGATTCCAGATTTGCGCAGCATTGTTGAATACACCACCAGTGGACTTCTTCACGATGTCTTCAAGGCCGGAGTTTTCGAACTCGGTGCCCTTCACCAGGTTGTTCAGATTCGTGACGTAGGCCGCATGGTGCTTGCCATAGTGGTACTCCAGGGTTTCCTTGGAGATGTGGGGGGCCAGCGCATCCATGGCGTAGGGCAGTTCAGGTAGTGTGTGTTGCATATCTTTGTCCTCTGTAACTTCAAACAATCAGGAATCTGCAAATAGGGGCCAAAACCTCTATTTCAACTTCCTGATTCTATCTTGAATTTGTAATTTCCTCATTGAATGGTCCGCGCTGCCCGGCTTTCTCGCGCACATTCACCAAAATTTCGCCATCAGCCAGAGTGGCTCGAACCACATCGCCCTGTTCCACCTGCCTGACCGAACGAATGACCTCCCCGCCCTGTTCCGGTTGCAGGAATGCATAACCTCGCTCAAGTGTGCGCTGGGGAGACACTGCTGCCATTACCGCTTCCCAACGTTGCAGGCTGGAGTCCAGGCTTGCAAACCGGTGCTGCAAAGTAGACCGAAGGAGACCCGCCGCACGCTGTGACTGATCCTCTGCGCGATGGGTTGCACCTGCGATGTGCTGGCCCAATGACTGGCAAAGAGCATCCAGCCGTCCAGCCTGGTTGAATAACTGCCTTTGCACCTGCCCCGGAAGACGGAGCACGGCGGACTTCATGCGTGCTTCAAGCCCATTCACATAGGCAGTGGGAGTCAGAAGGCTCAGTTCCGCCCGATCCACTTGCTGCACCAGCAACTGGGCCCTGTGCCGCAACGCTCGCCGCAGGCCTGCATGCAGGTGATTGACCTGGTCCAGTAGCTCGCGGGTTGGCCGACTGATGAGTTCTGCCGCTGCAGTGGGCGTGGCAGCCCTCAGGTCCGCCGCGAATTCTGCAAGAGTCACATCCGATTCATGCCCCACCCCCACAACGATCGGTGTTCTGCAAGCCGCCACGGCCCGCACCACAGATTCGATGTTGAAACTCCACAGGTCTTCGAGACTGCCCCCACCCCGACACAGGACAAGCACTTCATGCCCGGCCTGATCCGCTTTTTGAAGCGCACTGATGATCTGTGCAGCCGCCTGCTCGCCTTGGACCGCGGTGTGGTACACCGTGTAATCCACGTGCGGCGCACGACGTTGCAGCGCCTGACGAACATCGGCCAAGGCCGCTGCCTGCAAGGAAGTGATGACGGCAAGGTTGAACACAACCTGCGGTATCGGGCGCTTGCGGGCTGAATCAAACAGCCCCTCGCTGGCCAGGCGAGCCTTCAACTGCAGGTACTGTTCATGCAGGTTCCCCTGGCCAGCCTTCTTGATCACATCCACGATCAGTTGCAATTCGCCACGCTGTTCATACACGGCGAGTTGAGCCAACACCTCTACCTTGTCCCCAACGGCAGGCAAAAATCCAGCCAGTACATTCCGCTGACGAAACATTACAGCCTTCAGTTGAGCGGAATCATCTTTCAGACCAAGGTACCAATGGCCCGACGACGCCTTGGTAAAACTGGCCACCTCACCCTGGATTCGAATTGCACCGAAATCAACCCTGAGGCGTTCATTCAGAAACCTGGCGAATTGGCTCACCGAAAAAACTGTTTTCAAGTCAATCATTTATGCCTTTTTCCTTGTGCCCACAGGGACATTTCCACATGCCCTAACAAAAAACAGGATTGGATGCAACTGGCCGCAAATCTCCACCCAATGATACAAGCCATTGATAGATAACAATAAAAAAGTACTAATACTGGAAATAAAAAGTTCACTTAGACGACAGAAGCCGAATTATTCACTGGGACTGGATCTTTTTCCCCAAAGTTATCCACAATTTCAGACAAACCCAGCCAGACCGTGATTTGTGTAATCGCAGGTTTTTCGCTACAGTCCGTGTCTTACTGAACAGGAGTCTACTTGTGTGGTCGATTATCTCTGCGGCGGGCTGGCCAATCTGGCCGCTGATTTTTGGCTCTGTGATCGCATTGGCCATTATTTTTGAACGCGCCTGGGCCTTGAGAAGAAATGAACTGCTTCCTCCAGGCCTGGTGAATGACGTCTGCAAGACACTGCCACAATTCAAGGAAAGGCAGAATCTGCAACGGCTGGAATCTCACAGCGCACTGGGCGGTGTACTGGCCGCTGGCATTGCGGCTTTTCACCAGGGAACTGACGTGGAGACTGCCATGCAGGACCGTGCTGTGACTGTTCAAAGACAGCTTGAGAAGCACCTTGACATCCTCTCGCTGATTGCCAGCGCAGCGCCCCTGATGGGCTTGCTGGGGACGATCATCGGCATGATCGAGATCTTCGCAGTTCAAGGCAGTGGCACGCAGACTCCCGAAGCGATTGCCGGCGGTATTGCTGTCGCCCTGTACAACACTGCATTCGGCCTGATTGTGGCGATTCCCGCACTAGTGGCTTACCGCATGTTCCGGATCAGGATCGAGAACCTGCTCGACAGCATGGGCGAGGCCCTGAAGCCATTTGAAGACGCGCTGAGGCAGACCGCCAACACCCCGACACGCCGACCCGCCTGAGGAAAAAACCTTTGAGAATCAAGCGCACTTCGGGCCCTGAAGCACCTGACATCAATCTGATTCCCCTGATTGATGTGCTGTTGGTGATAGTGATTTTCCTGGTGGTGTCCACTACATTCCTGCAACCCAGCGCGTTGGAGGTCGACCTGCCCGGAACGCAAAATGCACCGGAAGAAAAGACGCCTCCAAAAGCCCTGCGCATACAGGTAGGACGCGATGGCAATTATGCGATGGGCAACAAGGGCATGATGAATGAAACCCAGTTGCGGACTGAACTGAATTCTGTACTGGCGGGAAGCGAAGCCCGGGACAGGGAACGTGCCATAGTGGAAGCAGATGCTGCGGCCACGCACCAGTCGGTTGTCATCGTGATGGACATGCTGGCCTCTATGGGAGTAGGCAAGGTATCCATCGCCACTGCAGGCAGCAAGACCCCATGAAATCTCGCGGTTTCAGAGCCAGGCTGGAAGCCTCGCTTCTGAGAATATGGTACGGCAATGCGCAGCCTGGGATGATTGCAGGCCTATTGCTTTCGCTGCTTGAAATTGTTTACAAGTCCCTGTGGCATGCCACGCGCCAGTCCCGAAAGGCAGAAAATGCCAGAAAGTCGACCCAGCCGCCGGTGCTGGTGGTTGGCAATCTGATCGCCGGTGGAGCGGGCAAGACGCCTGTTGTGATGGCTGTCTGTCGCCATTTGTCCAGCCGCGGCCTGAAAGCCGGAATAGTCAGCCGCGGATATGGTCGGAACAGCCAGAGCACCGTGCTGATCGACCCGGCCCAGCCCCTTCCCAATGCTGCCGAAGTAGGCGACGAACCCCTGTTCCTATGTCAACAGACAGGATGCCCCGTGGCGGTTTCAAGAAACCGGAGCCATGCGGTGCAACAACTGCTGCAAATCTTTCCCGACCTGGACCTGATCATCTCGGATGATGGGCTTCAACATCACCGATTGGCAAGGCAGTTGGAGTGGGTTGTCTTTGATGAAAGGGCGCAGGGAAATGGAAGGCTGCTACCAGCGGGCCCCCTGCGGGAGCCAATTTCCAGGCTGGCCTCGGTGGATGCCGTGCTGTGCTCCAATATTTCAGCAGGCTGGCTGGCGGATCGACTGGGCTTGCCCGCCACACACAACTGGCATGAAATCAGGGTACAGCTTGAATGTTTCAGGCACTTGAAGAGCGGCAAGGTAATTGATTTGGAGCAGGCCCGTCGGGAATGGGTTCTCACACCGGTTGCAGCCTTCACGGGAATTGCCAATCCGGACAAGTTGTTCACTGCCCTGTGCGATGCTGGAATCAAACCGGAAGTCAGACTGGGCTTGCCGGACCATTTCAGCTACCCGGCGGGCTTTTGCGATCAGTTCAGCCAGCCGGTGCTGATTACCACTGGCAAAGATGCCGTAAAATTAAGTCATGACAACCCCGCAGTGTGGGTGGCGGAAATACAGCTACAGTTGCCACCCTCGCTGGCCCTAGCCCTAGAGGAATGCATTGGATCCACAACTGATTAGTATCCTGGTTTGCCCGATTTGCAAGGGTCCACTTGAGAAAAGGCCTTCGGACGGGTACTTGACCTGCAAGGCGGACAAACTGGCATTCCCTGTGCGTGATGGTATTCCAATCATGCTGGTGGAACAGGCTGAGCCCATTTCAACCAACAACAGCTGAGTTCGCATGTTCAAAGCCGTCATTCCAGCCCGACATGCGTCCACGCGCCTGCCCGGAAAACCCCTGCTGGACATTGCTGGAAAGCCCATGGTGGTAAGAGTGGCAGAGCAGGCCTTGAAATCCGGTGCGGATGAAGTACTTGTCGCCACTGATCATCCCGATATTGAAGCGGTCTGCAAAGCGCATGGCCTGCAGGTGTTGATGACCCGCAGTGACTGGCCAACCGGCACCGACAGGATCGCAGAGGTGGCGCAGTTGAAAGGCTGGGATGACAACACCGTGGTGGTGAACGTACAGGGTGATGAGCCTCTGATCGACCCGGTGCTGATCGACAGTGTGGCCACTGCACTGCTGGATGGCGAGCAGGACATTGCCACCTGCGGACATGCGATTGACAACTGGGATGAATTCATGAATCCCAACGTGGTAAAAATCGCGCTGCGGGAAGATTCTGAAGCGCTGTATTTTTCCCGTGCGCCAATCCCCTTCCCGAGAGACTCTTTTTCCGCAAGGACCTGGCCAGCCAGTGCACCGGCAGGTCAACTGGGAATCAGGCACATCGGCCTGTATGCCTACCGCGCCCGCTTCCTGAAAAAATACCAGACCTTGCCACCGGCCCCGATTGAGTTGCTTGAATCACTTGAGCAACTCAGGGCGCTTGCGAATGGCTTTCGGATAAAAGTGTGTATGATTCAGGATGCCCCGCTACCCGGGGTGGACACTGCAGACGACCTGGAGAAAGTCAGGTTGCTGTTCGGGTCACGTTAGGGCTGAGTGATCACTAAAAATATTCTGCCGTGTGAATGAAACTGCCGACAGGGCGATCAGCCTGGGTAAGCTTGCTGCAAGTTCAGCATTTCATAATCGCACCGGCCTTGAATAATAAAAACGGCCAGGAATTCAACCTGTTGCAGACGACGCACATGTGCAACAGGCGGGCAGATTAAAAAACTCTTGAGGCGACTATGCGTTTAATTCTATTGGGCGCGCCGGGTGCTGGCAAAGGCACGCAGGCGACTTTCATCAAGGAAAAATTTGGTATTCCCCAGATCTCCACGGGTGACATGCTGAGGGCAGCAGTAAAGGCCGGAACACCACTTGGCATTGAAGCCAAGAAGGTCATGGACAGTGGTGGCCTGGTGTCTGATGAAATCATCATCAACCTGGTCAAGGAACGTCTGAAAGAGGCGGACTGTGCAAACGGCTACCTGTTTGACGGATTTCCACGAACCATTCCCCAGGCGGAAGCCATGAAGGAAGCGGGTGTGAAAATTGATTACGTACTGGAAATTGATGTGCCTCATGAGGCCATCATCGACCGCATGAGCGGGCGCCGTACCCACCCTGCCTCCGGTCGCACTTACCATGTGAAGTTCAACCCACCGCGCCAGGATGGAATTGATGATGTGACTGGCGAGCCCCTTGTACAACGTGATGACGACAAGGAAGAAACCGTGAAAAAACGCCTCGACGTGTACGAAAAGCAGACACGTCCGCTGGTTGACTACTATGGCCAATGGGCTGCCACGGGCGACTCCAACGCGCCCAGGTACCGGAAAATTGCCGGTGTGGGCAGCGTGGATGAAATCAAGGCGCGTGCTTTTGACGCACTGAAGTAAACCCAGGGGTAGGTGTCAATTGGGTACCTGCGGTCTTCCTCCCAGGTACCCCATGCACAACCCCTACACAGCAGGCTTGCGAATCAGCTTTCGGGGCCCCAGCCCGCAGGCAGCCAGCACAGCAAAGTAAATTACACCGCACACTCCGATTACACCCAACACTGAAACAACGCGCAGCACGGGGGTGGAGGCCATTGCCATCCAGTTGAACTGCTGATTCATCCACCAGAGCGCCCCACCCATGCAGGTCGCAGCCAGCATCACTTTGCCAAAATAAGCAGCCCATCCTGCAGAAGGCGTGTACAAGGCTCGTCTGCGCAGCCCCCAATACAACACGACTGCATTCAGCAACGCCCCTGCGCTGATGCTGAGCGGTAATCCGGCATGACCCAGCCAGGGTACGAAGACCAGGTTCAACAACTGGGTCACCAGGACCACCAGCAGCCCGATTTTCACGGGTGTGCGCACATCCTGCCTCGCATAGAAACCCGGGGCAAGGATCTTCACAAGCACCAGCCCGGCCAATCCGAGGCTGTAGGCCACAACAGCCTGGCTGGTCATGGTGACATCCGTTGCATCAAACCGGCCATAATGGAAAAGAAGCGCCACCAGTGCCTCGGAGAAAAGAAACATGCCCACAGCGGCTGGCAGCACCAGCACCACGGTCAGCCGCAATCCCCAATCCATCAGCCTGGAGTATTCCTCATGACTGCGGGTGGCTGCAGCTGAGAGGGAGGGGAGCAACACGGTACCGAGCGCGACACCCAGGAGCGCGGTGGGAAATTCCATCAACCGGTCGCCATAGGAAATCCAGGAAACACTCCCCTTTTCAAGATGGGATGCAATATTGGTGTTGATGATCAGGCTGATTTGCGCGACTGACACCGCAAGGGTGGCAGGCACCATGTTTTTCAATACCCTGCGCACCTGCTGATCAGCAATCGCCAGCCGAATCCTT
>DASUDJ010000217.1:0-2218 GCA_036275635.1 Limnobacter sp.
GTGCGTGATGATCAAACCGGGCCAGCAGCCTGGCCTCGTTCACGAAGCTTGCAAGCCCTGCAGCATAGGTGCCCGCATGGCGGGTGTCGAGTAATTCCACCACACCCTGAGAATTGCGCCTGGCGAGTGTGGCCGGAAAATATTCTTTCAGTGCAACAAGCCTTTCCAGGGCTGGATCCCATGCACTGTAGACAATCCCGAAACCACCGACACCAATCACTTTGCGGATTTCGAAATCGCCCAGTGGCTTGCCCGGCGCAAGCGGCTGGGGTCCCCCGGATGGCCCTTCAGAACTGGCCGGTGCTGCAGGTGGGCGTTTCAGGACAACAGTCTTCTCCTGATTCATAAGTCAGCCTTCAGCCCCATGAGCGTGTTGAATTGAGTGCTGGAGGGCAGGCCAGCGGATTGCATCATCCAGTGAGCAGACTTCGTATCTTCAATCCTGTACCAGTCAATTCTCTTCAAATGCATGGCTTTCCCAACTGAAAATGACTCCCCGGAACTCAATGGTGGCAGGTGCCTGATTGCGTTTTCCAGTCGCTTCAATTCCCATTCATCCATCATGGCTGCAGAGCACAGTTCAGCCGCCTTCACAAACCAGCCTATCAGCTCAACACTGCAAGGCTCCTGGCAACTTCCACAGGGAAGAAATTCCATGAGGAGAAACGGAAAAGCACGGCCAGCGCGATCTACTGAAGGCATCCACACACCCACCACGTCATTTTCTGTCGACGGAATGGCGCGCATCACAAACCCCTGAACCGGCATGTTGAAATAAGCACGCAGCCAGCCATCGCCATGACGCTGAATGCCTTGTTGAATCAGATTGCTGAGCCAGTCATCCAGCGTTGACAGAAATTCCCCTGGCATGCCATGGCAGGTGAAATCCCCTGTGCAGGGCAGCTTGCCGAACCAGGCCAGTTTTCGGTCGACAATGCAGTTCATAAGGCCACCGGGCACCTGAACTGACGAAGCTCCTTCAAGCGCAGCGGATTGAATACGGAATTAGCCCGCACCTCGAAATCAAAGCTTTTGCCCTGCAGTTCAAACCGGATTTGAAACAGTTCGGGTCGACTGGCATTCGCTGCCTTGCCAGTGTCGAACAACCTGAACAAGGCCCAGGGGCCGTGGAAGCTTTTGTATTCTCCTTCGGAGGCTCTTACACGCAGCAGAGAAGAAGTGGCCTGTCCTCCCCATCGAACCTTGTGGACTGGCTGGTGCTGTGCAGAGAACATTTTCAGCTCGCCGTCAATTTCAAGATAGAACACATCATTGGCTGGGCTTGCATTCAGCAGGCGCATTTCAATGTCAAATTTTGGGGTGCTGCTGGTGCCCTGAAAAAATGCCTCGCGAATGCGGGCTGCATTCTGAAACTGCTGGATTTGGGAGGCTGCCTTCACCGCAGGATTGCTGCCAGTGGAGTTTTTCAGCTTCCAGATTGTGCCGCCGGTGTCCACACGGCCTGCAAGGCGGCTTTCAAAGAACTGGTCCATCAGTCCGCCCGCACCGAAAAACCGATTGAAGTCGTCTGGCATGATGTCCAGCCCGGAGCCAGCCAGTACCGGATAGCGGTTTGCCACAGTTCGCCTGCACACCTCTGCCACGGGTTGAAGGTCTGCACTCAGGTTTGCACGTTCTGCAAGCTGCCCCTGTGCTCCACCCTGTGCCACCAACTGAGCGGCAATTGCCGGTACTGGATCGGGCATCAGGCCAGATGACACGAGGATTGAATCCAGCGCACCTTGTGCAGGCGGCGCGTTCCCGCTGTTTCGTGCTGCATGAATGGCAGCAAGTTGGCTGTACAGTTCACTGAACAAGCCTGCCACTTGCGGATACGTTGGGGATTTGCCATCAAGCAGATTGTTGAGGGCGCTGAAATGTTCATCCACTTTTTTCTCAAGGGAATTTTCAACCGGTAGCTTGCCGACTTCACCTGGTGCCAGCCTGGTATTTCTTGTCACTTCTTCAAGAAATTTCTTCAAGGGCGATTGGCTGGAGGCCAGCATGCGGTTGAATTCAATTGCCTGCTCAAAGTTGTCCGGATTCCTCAGGCGGATGTCCTTCAGGTATTCATCCCAATGGCGAATGTAAGCTCGCAGGTAGTGTTCCCGCAGAGTTTGAAAAAGGTTGGCCGTGTCTGCCAGTTGTGTGTCGGCGGTCTGCTCGCCCATGACCCATGCAGCCTCCAGTGCAAGGCGGCTTGCTTCCTTCGGCAGGC
>DASUDJ010000218.1:0-7284 GCA_036275635.1 Limnobacter sp.
ATGGCAGCCAACCCCACCACCACCCACACCCAGGTGCCCTTGCCCTGAAGTTCTGGCAGGGTTTCTGCGATGGCCACGATGAAGGTTGCGCTGATCACATAACCAAAGCCGGCGCAGAAGTAGGCACCCAGCATCAAGCGCATCCAGCCTGCGCCAGGCGGCGGTATTTCCTCGACCTGCGCCTCCGTACTGCCTGCCGGTGCCGGTCTTGGCATCCACACCCAGGCCGGAATGAAAAACAGGATGCCCGCCACACCCAGCACCAGCCACTGCTCATCCCAGGCCAGGTGGTCCACCATGGCCATGACTGCAAAACCGGACAGGATCAGGCCCAGCCCGGCGCCTGCGAAGTGCAGACCCAGCTCGGTTTTCAGTTTCTGCCGTGCCAGCCAGTTCATGATCAGCCCGGAAGCGATCAACATGCCGGCAGTGCTGGACACGCCTGAAATGAACCGCAGGAAAACCCACAGGTTCACATCCGTGGTCAGACCCATGCCCAGTGTGCTGATGACTGCCACCAGCAGGCCAGTCCGGTACATCAGGTATCGGTGGTCGAGGCTGTTCATCACCGTGGCCAGCAAGGCACCACTGATGTAGCCAATGTAGTTCACTGTGGCAAGCCAGCCGCCGTTGAAGGCGCTCAAGCTGGCCTGTTCACGCATCAGCGGCAAGAGCGGGGTATAGGCAAAACGGGCAATGCCCACTGTGAGAACCAGTGAACAGATGCCGGCGGTGATTACCTGCCAACGCTTGAGCTTCATGGGGGCCACTGTGCATCTTCCTGAAAAATGTTTCAGGAAGATTATTTCATCATTCTGACTGAGGGCTTGCTGCAGGCGCTGCGATTGGGTTGAACATGACAGGCATTACGGCAAGGAAAGCCGCCAGATGTTCCAGGTGGTGGTTCCAAACTGGCGGATGAAACTGCCCTTATTGTAGGGCAAGCCGTACCGCGCTGCCAAAGCCTGCACCCGTGGCGACATTTCTGCATAGCGGTTTGCAGGGATGTCCGGGAACAGGTGGTGTTCAATCTGGTGGCTCAGGTTACCCGACAGGATGTGGAACAGTTTGCCACCCCTGATATTGCAGCTGCCCAGTAACTGGCGCACATACCAGGCTGCACGGGTTTCACCTTCCACTTCCTCCTTGGTGAAGTGATGAACACCGGCGGGAAAGTGGCCACAGAAAATAATCACATTCGACCACACATTGCGAATTCCATTGGCCACCAGGTTGGCCAGCAGGGTGTAGCCAATTGCAGCCAGTGCAATATTGATGACATCAAAACCGAAAAACAGTGTGAAGGGCAAGGTGACTGCACCACCCAGCAGCGGCCAGCACACATAGTCTTTCAGCAACTGGTGGCGCACCTTCCAGCCAATCCGCTTCAACATGGGAATCACGTCTTTCCATTTTTTCTGGCCGGCCATCAGCTTGTCTGCTTCCAGGTCGTGCAGGGCCACGCCCCACTGGAACAGCATCATCAGCACAAAGTTGATCACCGGGTTGAACAGGTACTTGGCGTGCCAGCGCTGGTCATCCGTCACACGCAGCACGCCATAGCCAATGTCAGGGTCTTTGCCATGCACATTGGTCCAGGTGTGGTGCACCACATTGTGGCTGTGCTTCCACTGGTCGGATGGACACACATTGTCCCATTCCCAGGTATTGGACTGGATGTTGGGGTCGCGCATCCAGTCGAACTGGGCATGCATGATGTTGTGACCCAGTTCCATGTTTTCAATGCTCTTTGAAACGCCCAGCATGATGGCGCCCAGCATCAGCACCGCCCAGAACTGCGGCCAGCCGGTAAAAGGCCAGCCGCTCATGGGCAAGAGGAAGAAGCTGAGGAACACAATGATGCGGCCAGCCAGCATCAGGCTGCGCTGCCACTTGATCACGGCCAGGATATAGGCCCTGTCCTTGCTGCCCAATGAGTCTGCAATTTCATTTCGAATTGCATCCATCTCGCGACCGAACTCCTCAATGTCGCTGGCACTCAGGTGTTTTGGCATGCCCATGTGTATCTCCTCCTTACACTTCGATTTCTGCGTCGCCGACTGCTGCGCACACGCAAATCTGGATTACCTGCCCGCTTTCATTGATCAGCGCATTGGTCCGCATGTCCCGCACACAGCCGCTGGCCAGTTTCACATCACAGCCATGGCAAATGCCCATGCGGCAGCCATGCTCCGGGTTCAGGCCCGCATCTTCAGCAAGCCGAAGCAGGTTGGTTTCTCCATCTGAATTGGCGCTTACATTGCTTTTCGCAAATTTCACCACGCCGGTTTTCACTTCAGTGGGGACACCCGCCAGTTGAGCCCGGAAGCGCTCTGTGTGCACCTGTCGGCTTAGCCCTTCGGCTTCATAAAGTTGCTCGATTGAATCCAGCATGGTCTGCGGGCCGCATGCATACACATCCCGGTTGCGCCAGTCGGGGCACAATTTCTCCAGCTGGTCCCTCGAGAAATGCGGGCGTTTGCCATTCAATTCCTCAGGCTTCTGGCCAGGCTCACGGGTGTGCACCAGGTGAAGCTTGTACAGCTTCTGGTCTTCCGACATGGCTTTCAGTTCGCGACCGAAAATCACGTCATAAGTGTGGGGCGCATAGTGAATGTGCACTGTGTTGGGCATGCGCTCCTGCAGGGTGAGGCTGCGCAGCATGCTCATGATGGGCGTGATGCCACTGCCTGCAGTGATGAACAGGGGGAGCACCGGCTGGGCGTCCGGCAGGTAGAAATCGCCCTGCGGCACTCCGATGGGCACATAGTCGCCAACCTTCAGCTTGCGCACCAGGTGGTGCGACATGCGGCCATTCTGGATGGCCTTCACCGTGATGGTGAAACAACCATCACTTCGTTCGGGCGCAGAGCTGATGGAATAGGTACGCGTGAAGTGCTGGCCACCAATCGGGACGCCAATTCGCAAGTGCTGGCCCGGCCGGTGTGAACGCCAATTCAGGCCAGGGCGCAGGGTGATGGTGCGTGAATCGGAGGTTTCATCCCACACCGCTTCCACCCGGGCCTGCAGGGCGTGTGTGCTCCACAGCGGGTTTACCAACTCAATGTAATGGGAAGTGCGAAGGGGAAAGGCGAAGGCATCGGAGATTTTTGTCACGAGCCCGGTAATACGATTGAACATCGAAGGTGCTGCCGGTGACTGCATAGGGTCTCCTCGCTTTTATGTTGTAAAACGAGTGTGCACCTAATTTTCAGGCAAGTCATTCCGCAGTGCACCAGCTGTCAGCGATTTGCTGACAGCCACGGCAGCAGGCTTTTGCTTGTGATAGAACCAGTTGGTAGAGGCTGCTTATCGATTCCTTCCGTAGGCATCATGGGAAGATACCCACTCATCGGCAAGAATGGCAGACAGCAGGGAAAGATCGCCTGCCAGCACTGTAGCCCCCACGATTTCAGCCAGTTTGCGGGCCTTGCCTGCACCCTCACAACCCAGCATTTTCAGGCATTCCGCCTGGGTGGCCAGGCCGGTGCCGCCACCCTTGGTGGCGCAGATCACGGATGGTAGTGTGACAGAAAAATACAAATCTCCATCGGATGTAATATCCATGAACACCATGCCGGTGTGGCTCTCCACCACGTTGGCTTCATCCTGGCCGGTGGCAATAAACAAGGCTGCAATACCGTTGGCAGAGTGCGGGCCACTGTAGGCGCTGCCCGCCAGTTGGGCACCAATTGCACTGCGCTGGCGTTGCTTGAAAATTGTTTCCGGCGTGGTTCGGGCCAGTCGCTGCAACACCTCGCGCTTGATGGTGGCTTCAGCGATCACCCGCTTGCCCCTGCTGTGCAGCAGGTTCATGTGGGAATGCTTTTTGTCGGTTTCAATTGCGCCGCTGAGGGCGAAGTAGCTGATGGCCTCCGGGCTGTTTTTCAGTACCCACTGACAGGCTGCATGCGTGGCCTTGCCGCACATGTTCTGGCCAGCTGCATCGCCAGTGGTGTAGTTGAACCGCGTGTACACCATGCGGGCCACCTGCCAGGTTTGAATGTGTTCAAGCTTGCCGAAGCCAGTGGTTTTTTCCGCTTCGGCCTTTACCTGGCCCAGGTTTTCATTCAACCAGTTCAAAAAGCGTTTGGCGGCACGCGCATCTTCAAATTCAAACAGCGGTGCGCGTTGCATGAATTCTTCAGCCACGGTTACTTTCACACCGCCCGATTCGCTGACCATGCGCATGCCCCGACTGTAGCTGGCCACCAGTGTGCCTTCAGTAGTGGCCAGCGGAACATAGAACCAGCCCTGCGCATGTTCACCGTGTATCAGCACCGGGCCAGCCACACCCACCGGCATTTGAACCACGCCGATGAAGTTTTCAGTGTTGCTTCTCAGGCTTTCCGGCGGCAGCGAATAGGTACCGGTGTGCTGAAGGCTTGCGCCGGTCTGCTGCACAAGGAATTCCCGGCGGGCCTGCGCAGCTTCCTCGGAGTAATTGTTGTCAAAGCGGGGAATGGGCTTGCGGTCCATGTGGATGCTTTCCTCGCTGTTCACTTGCGCTTGGCTTTCACGCTGCGGCTGACTGCCGCAATCGATTCTTCATAGCCGCTGACCAGCTTGCCAATGTTTTCAAGCTTGGCTTTCAGCACATCCAGTTCCATCTGGTTGCGGTCCAGCATCATGTTCAGGTGTGCATTGTCCTTCTCAAGGCCCACCAGCTTCTTGTGCAGGTCGCGGTTTTCGACTTCCAGTTCCTTGTTCGCCTGGTACATTTTCAGCAGGTTGGCCTGAAGGCCCTTTACCTTGTCCTGTACGCCATCCACAGTTTGCTTGATGCCGTTCTCAAACTGGTTCACCTGGTCCACCACTGCATTGATCAGATTTCCAGCTGGCAGGCTGGTCGCACCTTTCTGCGCAACCGATTTCAACTTGCGCAGCGCATTGCTGCCTTTTTCTGCAACACCCATGATGGTCTCCGTGATGAGTTTATGTTGGTATGTTCACGAAGATTAGCAAGTTTCGGGCATCAGCGGGGTTGTGGCTGATCAGCTTGCGTATTCATTCATTTGAACCACCTGGACATTTCCTCAGTGGCTTGTTCGTGGCTGTATACCCTTCCTTCCAGTAAGTCATGCTGTCCGCGAGATATGGCTTCAAGCAGGGCAAGTCTTATTTGAAGATGTTCATAATCCTGCACATTCACCAGATAGGCTGAGGGTTTTCCGTGGTCGGTGATCAATACCGGTTCCCTGGATGAGCGCAATTCACCGAGTATCTTGGTGGTGTGGCGTTTCAGGCTTGTTGTTTCAATCTTCAATCAATGCCTCAAAAAATATTCCTGTGAAAAATCCTTGAAGAACGTATCTCCATGCCCTACAGGTTTGGAAGCCCTCGAGTCCCGTCTACATGAACAAGGGTGTTGTACATCCCCTGCTACTTTGGTACATTTAAATCAATCGATTGATTAAGTTACACAGCAGCATGTTGAATGATGAACAAATGACCGCTCGCCAGAAGTTGGTGCAGGCGGCCCTGCAAACCTTTGCCGAGAAAGGGTATGAAGGTGCCTCCACCCGGGAAATAGCCGAAAAGGCCGGCGCGAACATTTCCGCCATCCGCTATTACTTTGGCGACAAGGCTGGCCTGTACCGGGCCGCCTATACCGAGCCCCTCTGCGGCACACCTTTTGAGAAAGGCATTCCCGACCTGAACAGCCTGGATGTGGATGCGGCGCTGGCCCAGCTATTCCAGGGGTTTCTGGAGCCCCTGAAGCATGGTGAAGTGTTTCGCCTGGTAATGAAGCTTCATTTCCGGGAAATGATTGAACCCACCGGCGCCTGGGAGCATGAAATTGATGCGGAAATCAAGCCGCAGCACACCGCGCTGGTGAACATGCTGACTGCCTATTTCAATCTGCAGAAGCCCGACCTGGATATTCAAAGGCTGGCCTTTGCCATGATGGGCATGGCCATCAATTTCTATGTTGCACAGGACGTGGTCGATGTGCTGTGCCCCAAGCTGTTGAGCAACGCGAAATCAATCGACCTCTTGTCTGAAAGGCTGGCCGGCTATGCCCGCGCCATGCTGGACGGTGAAAGCAAACGACGCAGCAAGGAAGCAAAAAAATGAAATTCAGTTTCACCGGGCCCGCAACAATGTCTAGAGGCTTGGCCGCAGCAGCAGTTTTACTTCTTGCCGCCTGCAGCCCTGCAGAAGACAAACCTGCGGATGCCCAACCAGGTGCCAAACCAGCGACCAGTGCTGCATCACAGGCAACGCCTGAGGCCCCCACTGGCAAGGCCAGCCTGACAGTGGAACTGGCACCGGTTGAAGAGAAAAAACTGCCAGTGAAGCTCTCGGTGAATGGCAATTTGGCTGCCTGGCAGGAAGCGGTGATCGGTTCCCAACTGAACGGCGTGCGGATTGACAGCCTGCTGGCTGAAGTGGGCGACACGGTGAAGAAGGGCCAAGTGCTGGCCCGGTTTGACCAGGAAACCGTAAAGGCCGACCTTGAACAGGCGCGGGCCGGTGTGGCTGAGGCACAGGCCCTGTTCGACCAAGCGAAACTGAATGCCGACATGTTCCGCCGCATTACGGAGCAGGGTGCAGTCAGCGCTCAGGAATTGAACCAGGTGCTGGCCGCAGAAAAGTCCGCACAGGCTCGACTGATGTCGGCCAAGGCCCTGCAAACCCAGCAGGAAATCCGCTTGCGCAACACGCAAGTAACGGCCATGGACAGTGGCGTGATCAGCGCCCGAACTGCCACCGTGGGTGCTGTGCCCAGCCCGGGCCAGGAATTGTTCCGCCTGGTGCGCCAGCAACGGCTCGAATGGCGGGCCGAGGTTACAGAATCGGAATTGGGGCGAATCAAGCCGGGTATGGCAGTCAGCCTGCCAAGTGAGGGCACTGTACTCGAAGGCACCGCATTGAAAGGTACCCCAGTGAAAGGCACCGTGCGCAGCATCAGTCCCGTGGTGAATGTCCAGTCCCGCAACAGCCTTGTGTATGTGGATTTGCCGAACGCCTACGCCAGCGGTTTGAAGCCGGGCATGTATGTGCGCGGAGAGTTCAACCTGGGTGAGCAGCCTGCCCTGGTGATTCCCCAAACCGCCGTGATTGAGCGGGATGGCTTCACCTATGCCTTCACGCTGAACGAGCAAACCAGCAAGGTGCAGCGCGTCAAGCTTCAGGTTGGAACCATCAAAGGGGAGCAAGTGCAGGTGCTGGATGGTTTGAAAGCGGGGCAGCAGGTGGTTAAAACCGGCGTGGCATTCCTGGCGGATGGTGACCTGGTGAAGGTGGTGAAGTGAACGTATCCACCTGGTCCATCAAGAA
>DASUDJ010000219.1:0-3388 GCA_036275635.1 Limnobacter sp.
CACAACAACCTTCACGTCTACAACCACATCAGGGTGCAGTGCAACGGTCACTGTGTGCTCGCCAGCAATTTTCAGGGCGCCGTTGGGCATGCGAACCTGCGCCTTGCTGACTTGCAAACCGGTGGCTTGCAGTGCTGCGGCAATGTTGTGGTTGGTCACGGAGCCGAACAGACGACCGTCCACGGCAGCCTTTTCGCTCAGTTGAACCACATGGCTGGCCAACTTAACACCCAATGCTTGGGCTTCAGCCAGCTTTTCAGCGGCAGCTTTTTCCAGTTCCGCGCGGCGTGCAGCAAACTCAGCAATGGCCGATTCAGTGGCGCGCTTGGCTTTGCCATAAGGAATCAGGAAGTTGCGGGCGTAGCCGTCTTTCACGCGTACCACGTCACCCAGTTGACCCAGGTTGGGCATCTTTTCAAGAAGAATTACTTGCATGGTGTTCTCCCGTACTGCTTAGTGGTTGTCGGTGTAAGGCAGCAAGGCCAGGAAACGTGCGCGCTTGATCGCAGTGTCCAGCTGGCGCTGATAGTTCGCCTTGGTACCTGTGATGCGAGCAGGCATGATCTTGCCGTTTTCGCTGATGAAATCCTTGAGCGTGTCGATGTCTTTGTAATCGATCTGCTCTACCTTGCCCACTGTGAAGCGGCAAAACTTCTTGCGCTTGAACAAGGGGTTCTGCTGTGGACGACGTCCCTTGCGATCATTTTTACGACCAAAAGCCATAATGTTCTCCAACTATTTCAAGCCTTCAACATTCGCGCACTGCGCAAACATGGAATCGAAGGCTTTTTGATTTGTGCGAACGAAGAGCAATGAATCCAGACCAGTGTTTCAGGCTTCCCAATTCCAAACCGTTGACCAGGTTTGCTGCAACCCCAAGCGCAAGCGCCTGGACTGTGCATTTCACTGTTCTCGGTTTCGAGGCCTCAAGCTGTTCACTTTCATGTACCAGCTCGAACTCGCAGATGGGTAAACCTGCCGGGGTGTAACGCAGAACCGATTTTGCAACCAGTCTTGCGGTCAGGTTGAACTGGTTGATGCCAGCTTTTCCTGATTCCCCTTGCCTGTCCAAATCCTGCTTCTCTTCCTCCTGATTCATTGTTCAGTGTTCAATGTGAACGAGCCTTGATTACTCGTCGTCACCTTCATCTGAACCGGAATTGTCATCACTTGCTGCAGCTGTGGCGGAAGCGGCCTTGCGCTCCTGCTCGCGCTGAACTTCCTTCATCATTGGAGAAGGTGCAGTTTCAGCTTTCTTCATTTTCACAGTCAGGTGACGCAGTACGGCATCGTTGAACTTGAACGCGGTTTCCAGTTCTTCAAGAACTTCCTGGCTGCATTCAATGTTCAGCAGAACATAGTGGGCCTTGGCCAGTTTCTGGATTGGGTAGGCCAGTTGGCGGCGACCCCAGTCTTCGTGACGGTGAACCTTGCCGCCGTTGGCTTCGATGATTCCACGATACTTCTCAACCATGGCGGGCACTTGCTCACTCTGGTCGGGATGCACGATGAAAGCGATTTCATAGTGACGCATTGATAACTCCTATGGATTTTCCACAATTGGAAAAGCCACCACACCCCCGTGGTGCAGTGGCAGGTAACCCGAAATTATAGCGGGTTAATTCGGTGCTGACAAGCCAGCGATGTAACCAGCCTGCTGTGACCAGCAGGCTGACCGCAAAACTCACCCACGGCTGGTCTGAGGTTTCAAGCTGCAGAGGCCTGCAGGCGCTTCTTTTCCATGTCCCGAAGCTCCCGACGCAATACCTTGCCCACCGGGCTTTTCGGCAGTTCGGTCATGAATTCCACGTGACGGGGAATCTTGTAAGCGGTCATGTGCTTGCGGCAATGCTCCACCACCTGCTCAACAGTCAGGTCGGGATTTTTCCTGACCACGAACAGCTTCACCGCTTCCCCTGTCTTTCCATCGGGAACTCCAACGGCAGCCGCTTCGAAAATGCCTTCATGCAGCGTGGCCACTGCTTCAATTTCCTTGGGGTACACATTGAAACCCGACACCAGGATCATGTCCTTCTTGCGGTCAGTGATGTAGAAATAGCCATTCTGGTCCATGTAGGCGATGTCGCCTGTTTTCAGCCAACCATCCTGGGTCAACACCTCGGCAGTCTCCCGGGGCTTGCTCCAGTAGCCACGCATTACCTGTGGACCTTTCACGCACAGTTCACCTTCCTGGCCCACCGGAAGTTCATTGAAATCATCATCCCGGATGCTGACTTCAGTGGACGGCACCGGCAAGCCGATGGAACCGTTGTATTCCTCGTGCAGCGGGTTGATACAAACAGCCGGTGAAGCTTCAGTCAGGCCATAGGCTTCAGAGAGTCGGGTGCCTGTGGTCTTTTTCCACCGTTCAGCCACAGCAGGCTCAATGGCCGCGCCGCCGCCCAGCACCAGCTTCACATGGGAAAAATCCACCTGCTCAAAGCCCGGCGTATTCAGCAGGCCATTGAACAACGTGTTCACACCGGTGAGCGCCGTGAACGGTACGCTGGTCAGTGTTTTCACAAATGCTTTCATGTTGCGAGGGTCGGTAATCAACAGGCAATGCCCGCCCACCTTGATGAAAACAAGAATATTCGCAGTCAGGCAGAAGATGTGATACATCGGCAAGGCCGTGATCGCAATTTCCTTGCCCTCTTCAATGTCCTGGTTCAACCAGGCAGACGCCTGCTGAAGGTTGGCCACGATGTTGCCGTGGGTCAGCATCGCGCCCTTGGCCACACCGGTGGTGCCACCGGTGTACTGCAGGAATGCCAGGTCGTCATGGGTGATGTTGATCTTGCGCAACTCATTGTTGCGGCCCTGGGCCAAGGCTTTTTTGAATGGAATTGCGCCGGCAATGCTGAAGGCTGGCACCAGTTTTTTTACATGGCGAACCACGAAATTCAACAGCACCCGTTTGAAAAAACCGTGCATTTCGCCCATGGAGGCCAGCACGATGTGTTCAACAGGCGTGTTCTTCAACACCTTCTCAAGCGTATGGGCCACGTTTTCGAAAATCACGATGACCTTGGCACCCGAGTCACGCAACTGGTATTCCAGTTCGGTAGGCGTGTAAAGCGGGTTCACATTCACAGCCACGAAGCCAGCCCGGATTGCGCCCATCATGGCTACCGGGTATTGCAACAGGTTGGGCATCATGAATGCCACGCGGTCGCCTTTTTTCATGCCTGGCAGGCTTTGCAGATAGGCTCCGAAGTCACGACTCAAACTGTCCAGTCGTTCATAGCTCAAGGCCGTGCCCAGGTTGCTGAATGCGGTCTTGTCTGCAAACTTCCTGCTGGCTTCTTCAAAAATGTCCCGGATCGAGGGGTATTCATTTAAATTGACCGCAGGGGGTACGCCGGGCGGGTAGCTCTGTATCCAGGCT
>DASUDJ010000220.1:0-6149 GCA_036275635.1 Limnobacter sp.
TGCAACAAGGCCCAGTGCACCCACGCACAGCAAAAATCCCGCAATCATCAGCAAAAGGTTCCAGGCGGCAGTACCCCCATTCCAGGCACTGGCCAGCACCAGGCTGGCACCAACCAGCGCCAGGGCGGAACCACGCCTGATCAGCGGGGCTGTTCCCATGGTCTTGACCAGGGTGGCAGACAGGTAACCGAACAGCATCAGTGAAAAGACATTGGCCCCGAACAGCAGTGCGTAGGTTTTCTCGCCCAGGCCGAAGAACTGCATGTAGACATATGGGGTGCCCGTGATGTAGGCAAACATCGCTGCATAGTGTGCGCCCCCTGCGACGATCAGCATGCGGGCATCTGCCTGCCCCAGCACCATTCCATATCCCTGAAATGCCATGCCTAGGCTGGCCTGGCTTCTTGCCTCGCTCAGTGTTTCGGGCAGCAGCGCATGGGCACCGATAGTACAGGCCAGTCCGAACAGCGCCAGTGCCAGGAATTCATGGCGCCAGGAGCCCAGTTCGAGAATGTAGGCCCCCAGCATCGGAGCAATCATGGGTGCAAGGGAAGTGATCATGGCAATCAGTGCCATGACCCTGGCTGTCTCGGTTTCACCGAACAGGTCACGCACAACCGCCCTGGAAATGACGGCGGCAGCACCGCCACCAAATGCCTGCAACAATCGGAACAGCAACAGTTGTTCAATGGTCTGCGCCAGCATGCAGGCCAGGCTGGCCAGGACAAATACTGTTGTACCGGCGAATATCATTCGCCTGCGACCGTAGCGGTCAGACAGTGGACCATAGAACAGCATACCCAGTGCAAAGCCAGCCAGGAACACGGTGACCGTTTGCTGAACCTGCCCGGGTGTGGCCTCCAGTTCCAGCCCGATTGCTGCCAGGCTCGGTAGATAGAGATCGATGGCCAGCGGTGCAAATGCAGCCAGCGAGGCGAGCAGGAAAAAAAGCGGACGTTGAATCAGCACAGGCAGGTCGGGTTCTGTTGGATTGGGCATTGTACGCGTCTGTAAGCCTGACCTGTGCATGATGGGTCTTCCCGATTCATCGCCCCTTCTTCCTCAGGTACACTGCGGAAATTCAATGGCGTGAGCCTGTATACACAACCAGGGGCCTGATCGCCCCACCAGAAAGGAAACCTTGCATGAGCATCCGGCAATTGAGCAATGATGTGGCTGTGTGCGGGCAGATCAGCCCGGACGACCTTGAAACACTTGTCGACATGGGCTTCAAGACAATCGTGAACAATCGGCCCGACCATGAGGTTGGTCCAGAGCTGGCGCATTCCGTGATGGAGGCAAAGGCGAAAAGCCTTGGGCTGGCAATCCACTACCTGCCGATGGAAATGGGTCAGATGCCAACCGAACCGCTTCTGGAAGATTTCCGGAAAATCCTGGACACGGCCGACAAACCCCTGCTGGCCTACTGCCGCAGTGGGAACCGTTCCGGCCACATCTACATGGGCGCCTGCGCACTGAAATAAGCTGGAGGCGTGTCAGTGGTCTTTCCGCGCATCGCCGTCTTCAGCCGGAAATGCCAGGGCCAACTCGCGGATCATCTTGACGGTGTCAATGTCTGCGGCCCGGTAAGCCTGCTTGCGGATTTCATTCACATCGGGGCTGGATGAGTTGGCATCGCTGCCTTCCGCATCACTGATCTGGTATTGAAACCTCAGCCAAAGTTCACCCGGCTGGGGTTCTTCGATTGAAATCACCAGTGTGCTGTCACCGCAGAAACGGTTCGCTGCAATCCGGGTTTCGCTGCGGTTTTCTTCGTGCAGTTCAACAGTGTCTTCAATCTGGAAAGGCCCATAATCCAGCACGCGGGCCAGCGTGGTGATGTTGCCCTGCTGGTGGGTCTGGGTCACCTTGGCCTGTTCAAGCCCCAGGATGAAGCGGGTGGGCTTCCATGCCCGGGCCACCAGGCCCAACCACAACTGCTGGCGGGTCAGCCAGTCCACGCCTGGCAAAACCGGGTCGTTGATCTGCACCAAGTGTTCAAATTTCATGAAGGGGAGTCCTGTGATAGACAGACAAGGTACTACAAAACGTTATTCCGATTCCACCTGTTACGGCGGTGTGGTCCACCTCGTGGAGGTGCCTGCAATCGAGGGGGGCACGATTGAAAGCCAGGCTGCAAGCCTGTTTGAATGCCTTGACCGGGCGATGGCCAGCGCGGGAACAGACAAGAGCCGCCTGCTGATGGTGCAGGTGTACCTGGTTGACCTTGAAGGCGATTATGAGGGTTTCAATTCGGTGTGGGAGGAGTGGTTGCCCCCCGGTTGTGCCCCCGCCCGGGCCTGCGTGGAGGTCAGTCGCCTTGCCAGAAAAGGCTGGAAGGTGGAACTGGTGGTGACCGCCGCCCGGCGTGAAAACGGCTAGCGGCTCAACTGGCGAAGGCGCTGCAGCAGCACTTGCAGATTGTTGTTCAGGTGGTTGATTGCATCAATCGACGGTTTTCTGCCTTGAAGCAGCAGGTTTTCCAGGTACTGCATGAATTCTGCAAAAGCCATTTCACCGATCAGCTTGCAGTGGCCTTTCAGGATGTGCAATGTCCGCTTGGCCTCCGCCAGATCACCCTCCTGCAATTGGTGGTTGATTCGTTGGTCAAGTTTCGGAATGTCAGCAGAAATCATGTCGATGGTGGTTTTCAGCAACTCCCTGTCATGGTCGAAGTTCTGCATTGGGATTGGTGATACCTTGAACTGCAGTTTGGCCAGCACAGCCTCAATGTCGTTGCGTTTGAATGGCTTGGAGATGTATTCCCGCATGCCAGCAGACATGCAGGCTTCTCGGGTGTCTGCAATTGCATCCGCCGTCAGGCCCACAATCGGCAGGTCCCTGTGCCGGGGGTCTGCAAGAATTTTCCGGCAAGCTTCCAGGCCGCCCATGTTGGGCATGTGCATGTCCATGAAAACCAGGTCGAATGTCTCCTCTTCGACAGCCTGCACAGCAGCAAGGCCATCATCTGCAAACCGGTAGGAAATGCCCAATTGGGTCAGAACATGGGAAATGAAGGTCTGGTTGACCATGTTGTCTTCAGCCACCAACACCCGCAGGGGTGTGGTTGCCTTACCGAATTCAGCCTGTTCGTGACCAGGGTCAGTGTGGGTCATGTTGATGAAGGTGGGCAAGTGTTCAGTGGCTTGATTTTGTTCCACAACGGGCAATTGCAGTGTAAAGCTGAATTCACTGCCCAGGCCTTCTTCGGACCACAAATGAATTCGACTGTTCATCAACTCTAGCAGTCGCTGTGTAATTGTCAAACCGAGGCCTGTCCCACCATATTTTCTGGCCGTTCCGGGCTCTGCCTGGGAGAATGCCTTGAAAATTTCCGAGCGGGCCGCCTCGGAAATTCCCATGCCGGTGTCACGCACGGAGAAATGCAAAAGGCATGTCGATTCCTCCTGCTGCCCTTCAGCCCCACCTTCCCTGCTGATGGTCAGGCTGACCTGGCCCTTGTGGGTAAACTTCAATGCATTGCTCAGCAGGTTGTTCAGCACCTGCATGATGCGGGGGCTGTCGCCAAGGAAAAAGAAGGGTACATCCGGTGCAATATCGAGCAGCACAGCAACCTGTGGTTTTGCATAGGCGCTCGATACCATGTTGACCACCGCTTTCACATGTTCGCGCAGGGGGAATGGCTGCGGGTCAATGTCCAGGCGGTTGGCGTCAATCTTGGAAAAGTCAAGAATGTCATTCACTACCCTCAGCAGGTGTTCCGCGCTCAACTGGATCAGCTCCAGGTTGCGCCGGGGCTTTTCAGGCAGGTTGCCAATGCCCAGGGTGATGTCGGTCAAACCCAGGATCCCGTTCAGCGGTGTACGTATTTCATGACTCATGTTGGCCACGAACTGGGACTTCAGGTCATTCGACTTGTCCGCCTTGATTTTCGCCTCTTCCAGTGCCTTGTTGTTTTTCAACAGGGTCGTGGAGGCCCAGTTCAGCGTGGCATGCAACTGGGCCAACTCCCGCGAGGTAGGCACCGGCCCATGTTCCACACCCTGGTGTTCCACCATTTGCTGCGCAAAGTGGGTCAGTGAATTCAATTCAACCAGGGTTTTGCGAATGAACAGCCACAAGGCCAGGGTGGCTGGCAGGATCAGCGCAAGTGCCAACAGTACATTGCGCCTGATCAGTTCCCACTGCCGTTGTTGCAGGGGTGTCAGGTCGAATTCCAGCACCACCATGCCAATCCTCTGGCCGGCCTCCACTGGCTCAACCACGGTCAGAAACCTGTCGCTTCTCAGGAGGCGTGTTTTTCCTTCCGCTTTATTCTGCACAGGGGTGACCAGCCACAGGTGGGTTGCTTCATACCGCATGGTCAGGTGCTGACCATCCGGGTCGCGGAGCGCATGGGCCAGCACCTTGCCCTGGTCGTCCGCAACAGTCGCTGAATACAGGTCCTGGAAGCCTTCAGTCTTGATCAGCAGGGTTTCAATGACCGAGTAATCCTTTTCCAGCATGTGGCTGCTGCTGGAGACTGCCAGGTTGAAGGCCAGCGCACTTGCCTGCCGGGTGAAGACCCGTTCCAGTTCTTCCCGTTGGCTGTAGGTGTTGAAGACCGTGAAGGCCATGGCCAGGAACAGCAGTGCACCGATGCCAAGTACCAGCAACTGGATACCCAGGCTGGTGTGCGGGCGGACTTGAAAGGTGGGTTTCAATTGGAGACAAATGCCTCAAGTCCGAGTTTTTCGAGTGGCTGGTAATCCCTGGCATAATTGGCCCTGACTGGATCAGGCAACTGGATGTCTTCTCCAACAGGCTGATTGCTGTTGATGAAGCGGATGATTGCTTTTGTGATGGCTTCCTGCATGGCAGGGCTGACCCGCGGATGGGCGGCAATCGGATGCGATGGGGTTTTTGGCGTTTCGTAGATAACACGGACCCTGGCCTGCAGGTCGGCAGGTTCCGCCGCCAGGGTGGCGTTCACCATGCCACCGGCCTGCCCTTCATTGCGCACCACACCGCGCAATACGTTTGGATGGGTTTTCACGTAACGGGTGGTGAACTTCAGGCCCTTTTCCCTGGTCAGCAGCGCGCGCATGTACAGGGAGGCACCGAATGCATTCGGGGAAGGAAAAAGCAGGGTTTTTCCATTCAGGTCATTCAGTGACTGAATTGAATCAGTGTCACTGCCATTGGCAGCAATCAGGATGCCCGACATCGGCTTGCTGTCCCGGACCAGGGGAACATAGCCCTGTGCCTTTCGGGCCATGACAATGTGGTAGGGATTGCAGTAAATCAGGTCAGCCTGCCCGGCAAGAAACTGGCTTTCAAAATCATTGATGTCCTTGGGGAAGACGAGTTCTATCCGGGGCAGTCCCTGGCCTTTCAGACCTTCCACAAGTTTGCCCCAGGTGGCATTGATTTCAGTGGAGGGAAACTGGGGAACCACCATCAGGCGCAGGGTTGAAATGTTGTCCGCAGCCTGAGCCAGGCCTGCACCAGCCGATAGAATCAGTGTGACAATACAGGCTGGCAACAACCTCAGTGGCTTCAAGCAGATCTTGAAAAACATGTGCATGGAATGAAAGTGGGCGGATTGACCAAAACTACGCATTGTGAATCGAAGGCCTGTACTGTGATTGCTGGAACTACTCGCTTAAACCAGTTTATTTCAATGATCCCCACCTGTCATGAATGATTTGAAGGATTCCTGCGCGCCAGTTGGTGTTTTTGATTCCGGGGTAGGAGGCCTGTCCGTTTTGAAAGCCCTGCTGCAGGTGTTGCCTGGCGAGCGTTTCACTTTCGTTGCGGATGAGCGCCACCTGCCTTATGGCGACAAACCCCAGGCTGAGATCAGCCTCCGGGTGATGGTGTTGTCTCAGTGGTTGCACAGCCAGGGTTGCAAGGCGCTGGTGATTGCCTGCAACACCGCCACTGCTGCAGCGGCTGGTGCAGCGCGGGCCGAGTTTCCGGAATGGCCCATCGTGGGCATTGAGCCTGCAGTGAAGCCAGCCAGCATGATGACCCAAACCGGTGTGGTGGGCATTCTGGCCACCAACAACACGGTGGCCAGTGAGCGTTTCAAGGCGCTGGTGGAGCGTTTCGACCCGCTGGCTGATGTGGTGGCACGCCCATGCCCGGGCCTGGTTGAGCTGATTGAAACAGTACCCATGCCAACGGAAGCCATTCGTGAGTTGCTT
>DASUDJ010000221.1:0-3316 GCA_036275635.1 Limnobacter sp.
AGGCATCCAGCGCACTCATGCCCTCTTCTCGTTTCAGCACGGCGAATTCAACAATCAGGATGGCATTCTTTGCGGCCAGGCCCAGGAGGGTCACCAGGCCGATCTGGAAATACACGTCATTGGTCATGCCCCGCATCCACACCGCCAACAGGGCGCCGAACAGGCCAAACGGCATGGCCAGCAACACCGAGAACGGCAGGGTCCACTTTTCATACTGGGCCGCCAGGATCAGGAACACCATCAGCGCACCCAGGACCAGTGCGAAACTGGACGAGCCTTCTGACCGCTTTTCCTGGAATGAGGCACCGGAAAAATCGTAGCTGAAATCAGCCGGCAGTACTTCTGCCGCAATTTCTTCGATGGCCTTGATGGCTTCGCCAGAGCTGACTCCAGGTGCACCACTGCCCAGCAGTTTTACTGCGGGTAGATTGTTGAAACGCTCCAAAGTTTCCGGGCCTTGTGAAAACTCAACTTTCGAAAATGCTGAAATTGGAATCATCTCGCCCTTGTTGGAACGCACGTACATGTTGCCAATGTCGGTTGGGCTTTTGCGGTATTGCGCATCTGCCGACATCAACACCTGCCAGGTGCGGCCAAACTTGTTGAAGTCGTTCACATAATAGGTGCCCAGGCTTGCGGACAAGGTGTCGAATACCTCATTCACATTCACGCCCATTGCACGTGCACGTTCACGGTCCACATCCACCCGAAGCTGAGGTGTACCAGGCCGCCACAGGGTTTGCACGCCGGCCAGTCGCGGGTCCTTGTTGGCACGGGCCATGAAATCATTCATCACCTTGGCCAGTTCAGCCGGGCCCCCTTCACCCCGGTTCTGAATGTAAAACTCGAAACCGCCAGCATTGCCCAGGCCGAAAATCGGTGGTGGTGCAAAGGCCAGTACCAGCCCTTCCTGCACACCGGCCGTGCGGCCAAACAACTCGCCCACCAGGTCTTTTGTAACCGCTTCACGTTCATCCCAGTGGCGCTGGGTGATGAACATGGTGGCTGCATTGTTCTTGAAGCTGCCACCCAGGAAGTCGAAACCAGTGAAAGCCACCGAGAATTCATTGGCCGGGTTGGCCGCCACTGCATCCACCACTTCAGCCACCACCTTGTCGGTGCGCTGCAAAGTAGCGCCATCGGGCAGGAATACAGCAGCAATGAAGTAGCCCTGGTCTTCATCCGGCACCAGTGAACCGGGTGTCGCCTTGAAAAGGCCAGCGGTCACCACCAGCATCACCAGGAAAAGGCCAATACCGATCGCGGGTCGCAGGCTGATGAATTTCACACCGCCCACATAGCGGGTAGTGACCCGTGCAAACCAGTTGTTGAAGGCAGTGAAAAATCTGCCCGGCTTTTTGTGTTCATGCTTCAGCAGCATCACGCACAGGGCGGGTGTCAGTGTCAGTGCCACCACACCGGAGACGATCACGGCAATCGCAATCGTGATTGCAAACTGGCGATACAACTCACCTGTAAGCCCACCCAGGAAGCCAATTGGAATGAACACGGCCGACAGCACCAGCACAATCGCAATCACGGGGCCGGTGACCTCCTGCATGGCCTTGATGGCGGCCTTGCGGGCGCTCAAGCCCTCCTCATGCATGATGCGTTCCACATTTTCCAGCACCACGATTGCATCATCCACCACGATACCGATGGCCAGCACCATGCCAAACAGGGTCAATGTGTTGATGGAATAACCCAACAGGTACAGGCCGGCAAATGCGCCCAACAATGACACGGGCACTGCCAGGATCGGGATCAGGGTAGCGCGCCAGTTTTGCAGGAACACATACACCACGATGAACACCAGGATCATCGCTTCAACCAGCGTCTTCACCACCTCGCGGATGGACACCTCGACAAAGCGGGTGGTGTCATAGGGCACTGCATAATCCAGCCCTTCCGGAAAGTCGGCTGCAATTTCATCCACTGTGTTCTTCACCTGTTCAGCCACATCCAGTGCATTCGCACCGGGCTGCAGGAACACACCCACCAGCGTGGCCGGCTTGCCGTTGATACGGCCGGTGAAGTCATAGTCTTTCGAGCCCAGCTCAACACGGGCCACGTCTTTCAGACGCAGGGAAGAACCATCCGGATTCACGCGGATCAGGATGTTTTCAAACTGCTCAGGCTCGCTGAGCCGGCCTTGCGCTGTGATGGTGTATACCAGTTCCTGCCCATTGTTGTTGGGCGCCTGGCCCACCTTGCCAGCTGCGAACTGGGCATTCTGTTCATTCAAGGCAGCCGCAATGTCGCCCGCAGTAAGCTTCAACTGGGCCATGCGGTCAGGCTTGATCCAGATGCGCATGGCGTAGTCTTTCGCGCCGAAAATCTGCACATTGGTGGTACCCGGAATCCGCTTGATGCGGTCCAGCACATTCAGGGTCACGTAGTTGGAGGTGTAGAAATCATCAAAGCGGCCATCTTCGGAATAGAAAGCCAGCACCTGAAGAAAGGCGGATGATCCCTTGTTCACCGTCACACCCTGCCTACGCACTTCCTGCGGCAGGATGTTCTCCACCTGCTTCACCCGGTTGTTCACGTTCAAGGCAGCCTGGTCGGGGTCAGTTCCGATCTCGAACGTCACCTGGATTTCAACCACGCCACTGGAAGCGGATGTCGAGCTCATGTACATCATGTTCTCGACACCGTTGATTGCATTTTCAATCGGCGCAGCCACTGTGCTGGCAATCACTTCTGCCGAAGCACCCGGGTAAATGGCACGAACCTGCACCACGGGCGGCGCAATTTCAGGATATTGGGCAATCGGCAAGCCGCGCATGGCGGCCAAACCGGCCAGCATGATGAAAATCGACAGCACGGCCGCAAACACGGGCCGGTCGATGAAGAATTTTGAAAACATGCTGAGGCCCCTTATTGCTTCTGCTGCGTTTCGGCAGCAGGCTTTTCGGCAACCGGTTTGTCAGCAGGCGCCGTGTCCGCACCACCGGCAATCACCGGCTTCACAGGTGTTCCGGGTGGCGCTTTCATGAAACCATCAGTGATCACCTTGTCGCCAGTGGCCAGACCCTGTGTGACCAGCCACTGGTCGCCCTTCCACTGGGCCACCTGCACCGGGCGCGGTGCCACGGTGTTTTCAGGGCTCACGGTCATCACGATTTTTCCGCCAGCCGGATTTTCAAGCACGGCGCGCTGGGGCACCAGCACGGCATCCTTCTGCACTGCGCCACTCACGCGCACCCGCACAAACTGGCCGGGGCTCAGCACTTCCTTTGCATTGTCGAATACTGCGCGTGCATCCACGGTGCCTGTGGACGGGTTCACACGCACGTCCTTGAAGCCCAGCTTT
>DASUDJ010000222.1:0-4364 GCA_036275635.1 Limnobacter sp.
AAGGCCTGGTTCCAGGGCCTGCCCAGTCCTGCTGCTGCAGCCTTGGTCACAGGTTTCGTGTGGGTCATGGATGATGCCAAGCTGGCGGGTGCCGAACTGGATTGGCTGGCCTGGGGTATTACCTTTTATGCTGGTATTACCATGGTGTCCAACGTACCATTTTTCAGCGGAAAGGACTTTCATTTCCGCCGCAGCGTGCCGTTCCTGGTGCTGGCGCTGATTCCGCTGGTGTTTGCGCTTGTGTCACAGGATCCGCCAAAGGTACTTTTTGGTGTATTCGTACTGTATGGCCTTTCAGGCTACATCGTGTACGTGGTGCGCAAAGTGAAAGGGCAGGGAATGAAAGGCCTGGACATAGAAAGGGATGAGCATTTCTGAATTGACTTTTGTTACTTGCCTGGCGTGGATACCCAGCCTTGCTTGAAAAGCGCAAGGCCTGGTATTCCCGCCGGGCAGGTTCCATTTCACCTCGCAATCCGGTTCTTTCCGCAGGCCCTTCCCATCCCTCCAACTCCGATTCCACTACGCATTGTTGTATCCTTGTCAACTACTAGGAGAACAACATGTCTGACCGCCTGATCATATTTGACACCACCCTGCGCGATGGCGAACAAAGCCCCGGCGCATCCATGACCCGTGAAGAAAAAATCCGCATTGCCAGGCAGCTTGAAAAGCTGAAGGTGGACGTGATCGAGGCTGGCTTTGCAGCCTCCAGCAACGGCGATTTCGAGGCCATCAAGTCGATTGCATCGGTGGTGAAAGAATCCACCGTGTGCTCCCTGGCCCGTGCCAATGACAGGGACATTACACGCGCAGGCGAAGCCCTTGCACCTGCCGAGCGCCGCCGCATTCACACTTTCATTGCCACTTCCCCTCTGCACATGGAGGTGAAGTTGCGCATGACCCCCGAGCAGGTGCTGGAACAGGCTGTGAAAGCGGTGAAGTTGGCCTTGCAGTTTACGGATGATGTTGAGTTTTCGGCCGAGGATGGTTACCGCTCCGAATTGCCCTTTCTGGCCAAGGTGTGCGAGGCCGTCATCAAGGCCGGTGCAAAAACAATCAATATTCCCGATACCGTGGGCTACGCGGTGCCTTCGCTGTACGGTGAGTTCATGCGCGATTTGCGTACCCTCACGCCCAACAGTGACAAGGCCATCTGGTCAGTTCATTGCCACAATGACCTGGGTATGGCAGTGGCCAACTCTCTTGCGGGTGTGGCCATCGGGGGTGCGCGCCAGGTGGAGTGCACCATCAACGGCCTGGGCGAGCGTGCCGGCAATTGCTCGCTGGAAGAAATCGTGATGGCTGTGAAAACCCGCCGGGATTTCTTTGACCTGGATGTGAACATCGACACCACGCAGATCGTGTCGGCCAGTCGCCTGGTCAGCAACATCACAGGTTTCGTGGTGCAACCCAACAAGGCCATCGTGGGTGCCAATGCATTTGCACATGCCTCCGGTATTCACCAGGATGGCGTGCTGAAAGCCCGGCAAACCTATGAAATCATGACTGCCGAAGATGTGGGCTGGTCTGCCAACAAGATCGTGCTGGGCAAGTTGTCAGGCCGCAATGCATTCAAGCAGCGCCTTGAAGCCCTTGGCATCGAAATTGAAAGCGAGCAGGCGCTGAATGATGTATTCCAGCGCTTCAAGGATCTGGCTGACCGCAAGGCCGAAATTTTCGATGAGGACATCCATGCCCTGGTGTCAGGTGACGGGGTTGGCGGTGAGTCCGAGTTTTACCGCTACGTATCGTTATCACAGCATTCAGAAACTGGTGAGCGTCCCAAGGCGCGGGTGGTGTTCTCAATCGACGGAAAAGAGGTGGCGTCTGAAAGCCAGGGCAATGGCCCGGTGGATGCCACGGTAAAGGCAATTGAAGCACAGGTGCAGAGCGGGGCGGAGCTGTTGTTGTTCTCGGTGAATGGCATTACCTCCGGTACCACCGAGTCGCAGGGCGAAGTCACCATGCGCCTTCAGAAAGGTGGTCGCATTGTCAACGGTGTGGGCGCTGACCCGGACATCGTGGTGGCCTCGGCCAAAGCCTACCTGTCGGCACTGAACAAACTGCAGTCAAAACACGAGAAATTGAATCCACAAGTTTGATTTTTTGCGAATTTCCCCTACAATAGAGGGTTCAGGTAACCACCTTTTATTTAAAGGTGGTTTTTTTCACGGAACTGCGGTCGCTGTCAATCATCAACCGGCTGCAAGTTCACGCATGTGGAGTAATTAAGATGTCAGAAATCAACAAAGCGGCAATTCTTGCCGAATATCAACGCGCCAAGGGCGACACAGGTTCTCCCGAGGTTCAAGTGGCATTGTTGACAGCCCGAATCAACTCATTGACCGATCACTTCAAGGCCAACGCCAAAGACCATCACTCACGTCGTGGTCTGCTGCGCATGGTATCCCGTCGTCGCAAGCTGCTTGACTACCTCAAGCGCAAAAACGCCGACGCTTACCGCAACCTGATCAGCAACCTGGGTCTGCGCAAGTAATTGGTCGCTGCCACAAACCGTTGATTTGACGCAAATGCCTGCAACCCCGGTTGTGGGCATTTGTGTTTTAAAACTGACGGGCTCTCGCATCCGGGTATTGGCCCGGCGAGATTACTAAAAGGAAGATAAAAGTGTTTGAAATCCATAAAGAAACCTTCCAGTACGGTCAGCATACCGTCACCCTGGAAACCGGCGAAATCGCCCGTCAAGCAGACGGCGCCGTGATTGTTACCGTAGACGACACAGTTGTTCTCGCCACCGTGGTGGCTGCAAAATCAGCCAAGCCAGGTCAGGATTTCTTCCCCCTGACTGTTGATTATGTTGAAAAATTCTATGCCGCTGGCCGTATTCCCGGCGGTTTCTTCAAGCGCGAAGGCAAGGGCACCGAGCAGGAAACCCTGAATGCCCGTCTGATTGATCGCCCACTGCGTCCTCTGTTCCCTGAAGGCTTCTTCAACGAAGTACAGGTTACGCTGACCGTGATGTCCATCAACCCTGAAGTGAATCCTGACATTCCAGCCATGATTGGCGCCTCCGCTGCGCTGGCCATCGCAGGTATTCCTTTCAACGGCCCAATTGGTGGCGCTCGCGTGGGTTATGTGAATGGCGAGTATGTTTTGAACCCAACCGTCAGCCAGTTGAAAGACAGCAAGATGGACCTCGTGGTTGCCGGTACGGAAGCTGCCGTGCTGATGGTTGAATCCGAAGCGCATGAACTGTCTGAAGAAATCATGCTGGGCGGTGTGGTGTTCGGCCATGAGCAGATGCAGGCCGCCATCAATGCAATCCATGCACTGACTGCCAAGGCAGGCAAGCCTGAATGGGACTGGAAGCCGGCACCTGCCAACGAACCATTGATTGCTGCCGTCACCGAACTGGCTGCAGAAAAACTGGCTGCTGCCTACAAGATGACCCAGAAGCAGGCCCGCAGCACCCGCCTGAAGGAAATTTCAGCAGAAGTGGCTGCCGAATTGCCAGGCAAGCTGACTGCCGAGCAGTACGCAGAAATCACGCCTGCAGATGTGGGCGATGTGCTGTTCAGCCTTGAATCAAAAATCGTGCGTGGTCAGATCTTGAATGGTGAGCCACGGATTGACGGCCGTGATACCCGCACAGTACGTCCAATCACAGTTCGCACCGGCGTATTGCCACGGGCCCACGGTTCCGCCTTGTTCACCCGCGGTGAAACACAGGCCCTGGTTGTCACCACACTGGGTACTGGTCGTGATGAGCAGATGATTGATGCAGTCGCCGGCGAATACCGCGACCGCTTCATGTTCCACTACAACATGCCCCCGTACGCAACCGGCGAATGTGGCCGCATGGGTGCGCCCAAGCGCCGCGAGATCGGTCATGGCCGCCTGGCCCGTCGTGCAGTGGAAATGATGCTGCCTGCCCAGGAAGACTTCCAGTACACCATGCGCGTGGTGTCTGAAATCACCGAGTCCAATGGTTCAAGCTCCATGGCGTCTGTTTGCGGCGGTGCACTGTCATTGATGGATGCTGGCGTTCCCCTGAAACAGCTGGTGGCTGGTATTGCCATGGGCCTGATCAAGGAAGACAACAAGTTTGCCGTATTGACCGACATCCTGGGTGATGAAGACCACCTTGGCGACATGGATTTCAAGGTGGCTGGTACTGAAAACGGCGTGACCGCCCTGCAGATGGACATCAAGATCCAGGGCATCACCAAGGAAATCATGCAGGTTGCGCTGGCACAGGCCCGTGAAGGCCGCATGCATATCCTGGGCATCATGAAAGAAGCCACTGGCGGCAATGTGGGCGAGCTTTCTGCCTATGCCCCACGCATGATCACCATGAAGATCAACCCTGAAAAAATCCGTGATGTGATTGGCAAGGGTGG
>DASUDJ010000223.1:0-7149 GCA_036275635.1 Limnobacter sp.
AGCATGCCTGGCAGGTGGGCTGCGCCGCCGGCACCAGCAATGATTACCTGGATGCCGCGCGTGGCCGCTGTTTCGGCGTAGGCAAACATTTCGTCCGGCATGCGATGGGCCGACACCACGCGGGCCTCATAGGGAATTCCGAAGTTTTGCAGCATTTCGACTGCATTCTTCATCACATCCCAGTCGGAAGAGGAACCCATGACCACGCCCACCTTGGGATGGTCATTGCTGTGTGCTTGAGCTTGATTTGTCATTCCCTCACCCGATCCAGAGGCGGCCAGTCAGTATTTCATAGGCCTGACGGTATTTGGCTGCAGTTTTATCAACAATTTCCTGGGGCAAGACTGGCGCAGGCGCCTTTTTATTCCAGCCAGGCACGCTTTCCAGGTAGTCCCTCACAAACTGCTTGTCGTAAGAAGGCGGAGAGATCCCCACCTGGTACTGGTCTGCCGGCCAGAAGCGAGAGGAGTCGGCAGTCAACACCTCATCCATCAGGGTCAGTGTGCCGTTTTCATCCAGGCCGAATTCAAATTTTGTATCAGCAATGATGATGCCCTGGCGTGCGGCGTAGTCGCTGGCCTTGGTGTACAGCGCAATCGATACATCGCGGATCTGCTTTGCCAACTCGCTGCCCACCACATTGCTCATGGTGTCGAAGTCAATGTTTTCATCATGTTCGCCCATGGCTGCTTTTGTGGCTGGCGTAAAAATTGGCTGGTCCAGCTTGGCCGCCATTTGCATGCCCGGGGGCAGCTTGATACCGCATACTGAACCTGTGGCCTGATAGTCTTTCCAGCCCGATCCAATCAGGTAACCACGCACCACCGCCTCAATTGGCAGGGGCCTCAGTTTTTTCACCACCATGGACCGGCCCTTGATCTGTGGCACTTCATCAGCAGACACCACGGTTTCAGGCGCAATGCCAGTCAGGTGATTGGGCACAACATCCGCCAGGATATCGAACCAGAACTGGGCCATCTGTGTAAGCACCATGCCCTTTTCGGGAATGGGTTGATCCAGGATAACGTCAAAGGCAGACAGGCGGTCGCTGGCCACGATCAACATCTTGTCATCGCCGACAGAAAAATTCTCCCGAACTTTGCCACGGTGCAGCAAAGGCAGGGACGTCAGCTTGGTTTCAAACACAGTACTCATTGAACTGGCCTCTTGATATTCAGGCTTTTAAAAACAAAAACACGCGGGTTTGGGCCCGCGTGACTTTCTTCGGTTGGGATTGGCTGCTTATTGTACGATCTGCGCCAGTTCACCGCGAGCGTATTTCTGGGCAATTTCGCTCATGCTGATCGGCTTGATTTTCGCACCCTGCCCTTCACAGCCGAACTCCAGGTAACGCTGCTTGCACACCTGCTTGGCTGCCTCGCGTGCTGGCTTCAGCCACTCACGGGCATCGAACTTGTCAGGATTTTCAAACAGGAACTTGCGCACTGCACCGGTCATGGCCAGGCGGATGTCGGTGTCGATGTTGATCTTGCGCACGCCGTACTTGATGGCTTCCTGGATTTCCTCGACTGGTACGCCGTAGGTTTCCTTCATCTTGCCGCCGTACTGGTTGATGATGGCCAGCAATTCAGCAGGCACGGAAGAAGAGCCATGCATCACCAGGTGGGTGTTTGGAATGCGGGCGTGGATTTCCTTCACGCGGGAAATCGCCAGGATGTCGCCAGTTGGCTTGCGGCTGAACTTGTAGGCGCCATGGCTGGTGCCGATTGCAATCGCCAGTGCATCCAGTTGGGTGCCTTTCACAAATACTGCTGCTTCTTCGGGGTCAGTCAGCATCTGGCTGTGGTCCAGCTTGCCCTCTGCGCCAATGCCGTCTTCCTCGCCGGCTTCACCGGTTTCCAGGTTGCCCAGGCAGCCCAGTTCACCCTCTACGGTCACGCCCACCTTGTGGGCCATGTCTACAACCTTCTTGGTCACTTCCAGGTTGTATTCAAAAGAAGCCGGTGTCTTGCCGTCTTCCATCAGGGAACCATCCATCATCACCGAGCCAAAGCCAAGGTCGATTGCGCCCTGGCACACTTTCGGGCTGGTGCCGTGATCCTGGTGCATCACCAGGGGAATGTGGGGAAATGCCTCGACCGCAGCCTGGATCAGGTGCTTGATGAAGGGCTCGCCTGCATATTTGCGGGCACCCGCACTGGCCTGAAGAATAACAGGGGCACCCACTTCATCAGCGGCAGCCATTACCGCCTGGACCTGCTCCAGGTTGTTCACATTGAATGCGGGAATGCCATAGCCGTTTTCAGCAGCATGGTCCAGCAATTGGCGCATGGATACGAGAGGCATTTCAGGTTCTCCGAAAAAAATAAAAAATCAGTTCAGCAAGCCGATGTGTTCGCCTACGCGAACAATCTTCATGGTGTTGGTTCCGCCTGATTTACCAATCGGTTCACCGATGGTAATCACGATCAGGTCGCCCACTTCCACCACCTTTGCATCAAGCAAGGCCTGTTCGGACTTGGCCAGCAACAGTTCGCGGTCCTCGGTTTCGTACTGCATCATCACGGTGCGCACATCCCTGTACATGGACAGGCGACGGCGGGTTTTCTCCTCGGGTGTGAGCGCGAAAATCGGCACACCGCTGTTCAGTCGCGACATCCACAATGCAGTGGAGCCTGACTGTGTAAGCGCCGCAATTGCCTTCACATCCAGGTGATGGGCAGTGAACAGCGCAGCCATGGCAATTGACTGGTCCACCCGTTTGAAGCGACGGTTCAGGAAATCGGTATCAAGGTTCACAGGTGCGGACTTTTCAGCCTCAACACACACCCGGGCCATGGCCACGATGGTTTCTACCGGAAACTTGCCTGCTGCGGTTTCAGCCGACAGCATCACTGCATCCGTGCCGTCCAGCACCGCATTGGCCACGTCAGACACCTCGGCGCGGGTAGGCACCGGGCTTTCGATCATGCTTTCCATCATCTGGGTTGCTGTGATGGTCAGCTTGTTGGCTTCGCGTGCAGCGCGAATCAGCTTTTTCTGGGCAGCAGGCACGGCTGCATCCCCGATTTCAACCGCCAGGTCACCACGGGCCACCATCAGGCCATCGCATGAACGGATCAGGTCATCAAGGTTTTCAAGTGCTTCGCACCGCTCGATCTTTGCAATCATCATGGCATGACCGCCAGCGGCGCGGGTCAGTTCGCGGGCCATGTACATGTCTGCACCGCTTTTCGGAAAGCTGACTGCAATGTAGTCAGCTTCAAAGGCCACCGCAGTGCGAATGTCCTCCATGTCCTTGGAGGTGAGGGCCGGGGCAGACAGGCCACCACCCAGCTTGTTGATGCCCTTGCGGTTCTTCAGCACTCCACCCACTTCAGTGATGCAGTGGATCTGACCGGCGCCCACTTTTTTTACCTTCAGCACGATCTTGCCGTCGTCCAGCAACAGGGTGTCGCCCGCTTTCACATCATTCACCAGCTCGGGATAATCCAGGCCGACCCTTTCGTCATCACCGGAATCCCACTTGGCCTCCAGTACGAAGGGCTGGCCGTTTGCAAGTGTGGTTGACCCAGCGGCAAACTGCCCGATGCGGATTTTCGGCCCCTGCAGATCGGCCATGACTGCGATGTCGCGGCCCAGTCGGGAGGCAATCTCCCGAACTGTTTTTACCCGGTCGATGTGCTCTTGCGCAGTGCCATGCGAGAAATTCACCCGCACCACATTCATGCCCGCGGAAATCATCCGCTCCAGCACGGCCGGGTCGGTTGAAGCCGGACCCAGTGTGGCAACAATCTTGGTTTGACGTGGCACGAATGCGTTGGGTGCTGAATTGGGCATCAGGCTGCTCTCTGTTGCAGGATTTCCACGGCGGGCAGGGTTTTGCCCTCGAGGAACTCCAGGAATGCACCACCACCGGTGGAAATGTAGCTGACCTGCTCGCCGATGTTGTACTTGGAGATTGCCGCCAGGGTGTCGCCACCGCCAGCAATCGAGAAAGCGGCAGATTTCGCAATGGCCTGGGCCAGGCGCTCGGTGCCCTTGCCAAACTGGTCGAATTCGAACACGCCAACAGGGCCATTCCACACAATGGTGCCGGCCTTGTCGAGAATGGAAGCAAGCTCCTCGGCGGTGTTCGGGCCAATGTCGAAAATCATGTCATCTGCAGAAACGTCAGCCACCTTTTTGGTGGTCGCCTCAGCTGTCGCTGAAAACTCCTTGCCCACCACCACATCAGTCGGAATGGGAACCGCGGCACCGCGGGCTTTCATGCCTTCGATGATTGTTTTTGCTTCGCCGATCAGTTCATGTTCGGCCAAGGATTTGCCAATCGGCAGGCCAAGGGCTGCCATGAAAGTATTGGCAATACCACCGCCCACGATCAACTGGTCCACCTTGTCAGCCAGGCTGTTCAGGATGGTCAGCTTGGTGGACACCTTGGAACCAGCGACAATGGCCACCATCGGACGTTTCGGCGCTGACAGGGCTGCGCCCAGTGCATCCAGCTCAGCAGCGAGCAGCGGGCCAGCACAGGCAACCGGTGCATACTGGGCAGCACCGTGGGTGGTCGCTTCGGCGCGGTGAGCTGTGCCGAAAGCATCATTCACATAAATGTCGCAAAGTGCAGCAATTTTCTGGGCCAGTTCAGGGTTGTTCTTTTTCTCGCCCTTGTTGAAACGGCAGTTCTCAAGCAACAGCACTTCACCTGATGCCACTTCCACTCCGTCAACCCAGTCGCGGACCAGGCGCACTGGCCGGCCCAGCAGGTCACCCAGCCGTTTGGCCACAGGCGCAAGGCTCAGCTTTTCATCATATTCGCCTTCGGTGGGGCGACCAAAATGGCTGGTCAGCATCAGGGCGGCATTGTTGTTCAGGCAGTATTCAATGCCGGGCAGGGAGGCGCGAATGCGGGTGTCTTCCGTGATGTTGCCATTTGCGTCCACTGGCACGTTAAAATCAACGCGGATCAGAACGCGTTTGCTGGATACGTTTTGGTCGGTCAGGCGCAGGAAACGCAACATCGCTTTCAACTCTCAAGGAAGGTTTTTGGAAACAATCCGGGATTATAACGCTGCCAACCCACTTTTCCCCAGGTTTGCATCTTCCTTGATGATTGGTGTTGCGGCTGTGCTCGGGCAGGCCCTGCTGGTCGATTTGCCGCACCAAGGGCTTGATTTGATTGATTCATTTTTCATCAATGCCCTTCTGGGCCAGTTCACACACCTGGGCTGGGCCCACCTGATGCTGAACCTGGCAGGGGTCGCGCTGCTGGCATGGGGGTTCTCAGGCCTGTGCAGCCAGGGAGAGTGGCTGGTAATACAAATGGCCTCGCTGGTCTGGACACCCCTCTACCTGCTTGTGGTCGAGCCAATTGACTGGTACTGCGGCCTCAGTGGTGCACTGCATTGCCAGTTTGTGGCCTGCCTGCTTCTGGCGTTCACCCGCGGGCCTGGAAACATCCGGCTGAACTGGCCTTTGTGGATCATGGCAGTCGGTTTGCTGATGAAGCTGGTCATGGAATGGAACATCGGTCAGGTAACAGATGAACTGGTCGGTGGTCCGATTGCCATCCAGGCTCACCGGGGGGGTGCAATTGGCGGCCTGTTGCTGGGGATATTTATCTGGAAGTTTTCCGTGGCGCGCCCTGTGCGCCAGCATGTCTGAAGAGAGTCAGCAAAAGGGCCAGCCCAGCCAGACCCAACAGGTTCAGGCCGCCGCCTCCCCCACCTCCTCCACCTGCTGCAGGCGAGGCTGTGACGCTGCCCGTGGAAGGCGCGGTTGTGCCACCTGTTGCACTGGCAACCGTGCCCGGCGAACTTCCGGAATCACTACCGCCCACCACGCGTATCGCTGTGAAGCTGCTGTGACTTTCCCCCACAGAATCAGTGACTGTCAACTGGAAAACCAGGTCGGATGTGGCGCCGGCAGCAGGCAGATCGACATCCGCCGTATTCTGGCTGCCTGTCATCAATTGTTCACCTGCCACCTGCACCCAGGAGTAGGAAGCCACCGTGCGGCCGGCAGCCACGCTGCTGGCCGAGCCACGGAGACGCACAGGGTTCAGGCCGCTGGCACTTTCCTGAAAACCACTGTCCACCAGTCCGTTGGCTGATACCGATGCGTTGGCCACGGGCCGCGTACCACGCACTGAAGACACGGCAGCAAAGGCATCCAACATGCCAGAGCCGCACAATGCAGTGGTGCAATTGCAACTACCGGAACCCTGCCCTGCCATGCAGGCATTTGCTCGTGGAGCCAGGAACGGCGATACACTGCCCAGGATGGATGTGCGCAGCTGCGCGGGCGTCAGGGCCGGGTTGATTGCACGCATCAAGCCTGCGGTTGCTGCTACCAAAGGTGCTGCAAACGAGGTGCCAGTCTTGCTGACCAGGCTTGGCGAGGCAGGAACAGTGGTGCCTGAATTGCCCAAACCAATGATCCCGTTGCTGAAACCGCCAGGCGCCATCAGGCTGACACCTGCGCCAATTGCGCTGTAACTGGCCCGTGAGCCGTCCCTGTCCAGCGCGCCCACTGCCAGTACGCCTGAACAATTGGCTGGTGAATCCACTGCCCCGCCACTGTTTCCGGCTGCAGCTACCACCAGCGCACCTGCAGCCACCACCCGGTCCACCACGGTTTGCTCAAAAGAAGAACAGGTGGATGCACTTCCCAGGCTGAGATTAATCACATCAGCCGGGTTGGAGTTTCGGGGAATGCCAGGTACATCCAGGCCAGCAGACCACAACATGGCGTCCAGGACATCCGACAGCAGACCACCACATTTGCCCAAAACACGAACAGGCAGCACTTTCACATTCCAGTCAGCACCTGCCACACCTGAATCACTGTGTGTATTGGCTGCAATCTGGCCCGCCACAAAAGTACCGTGCCAGCTGGAATCCCTCACACTGCAGCCCGAGAAAGTGGCAGTCTGCGCATCCGCACTGCTGATCCAGTTTCCCGGGTCAGCGGAATTGGAATCCCGCCCGTTGCCATCATTTGCAGTGGGAACATCAGACACAAAATCATAACCAGCCAGCAACCTCCCCATCAGGTCGGGAGTTTCAAATACCACACCGGTATCCAGCACTGCGACAACCACATCTGCACTGCCACGAACCAGGTCCCAGGCCTGGTCAAACTTTGCACCCGCCGTGTTGCTGACTGTACGCAGGGACCACTGACTGG
>DASUDJ010000224.1:0-5008 GCA_036275635.1 Limnobacter sp.
TTTTCTGTCCACGAGCCCCACGCTGGAGGGTGCAGCGAAAATCATCGAATGGTTGCCTGCACTGCTGGTGCCGGAATTTCGGTTTTCAGTCCAGACAAGCGCGGGACATGTTGCATTCCAGGTCGACATTGAAGGCGCAGACAGCAGCAGCACCGCCGTGCAGGGTGTGACCGACACCGTGGTGGCCTGTGCAGTTCTGTTCATGCGCAAGCTGTTGCCTGAACAGGCGCAGTTTGAAATTCACCTGGCTCACCCGGCTGGCACGCAGCCACAGGTCTACAGCCAGGCCCTGGGCCAGTTGCCCCGGTTCAATTCATCATTCAACGGGCTGTTGATGCCACAGGCGGAACTTTACCGGCCGATTGCCGGCAAGTCGGGGCGGGTAAACGCCATGACGGCCCTGGTGATAGAAAACACCATACGCAGCATGGAAAGCAGCCGAAAGCTGTCTGACCAGGTGTTGAAACTCCTCAGCAGGCAGCCTGCAGCCACGGTGGATGAAATTTCTGCATTGCTGGACATGCCGGTTCGTACCTTGCAAAGGCGGCTGCAGGAGGAGAACACCTCATTCCAGTCGTTGATGAATGAGGCACAGTGCAGCCTTGCCAAGCACTACCTGGCCAATCCGCAACTGGATGTGGAGTCAATCGCGCTGAAGTTGGGGTTTTCAGACCGGCACAGTTTCACCCGCGCCTTCAAGCGCTGGACCGGCAGCACCCCGAGTGCCTGGCGGCAGGCATCCACCTGAACGCCGGCAGGGGCAAGCTAAACCAAGGCCAGCCTTTCCTTCCACAGCCGCATGGTGCTGTTCATGTCTGTTTCCATGGGGTGGAAGCCGGGCCTGTAAAACTGCAGCAGGTCAGGAATCATTTTCCTGAATACGCCTGGTTTCCCGAAGTACATGTTCATGAATTTCGCCCAGGATTTCAGGTTGTAGAGTTCCCCATCCTGTTTCATGCAGCTCACCATGGCCGCCAGCACCACCGGCCCGATTCCGATGGACACAATTGTCATGGCGATTGCACGCTGCGCATAGGTGCCGCCCACGGCCTTGTGGGTGTCGAAGGCCACAGCCCGGTGCTCACTTTCTTCCATTGCATGCCAGAAAATCAGGTTCTTCACCGTGGGGTCGGAAAGCAGGGTGTGGAAATGGTCGCTTTTCATCAGGTGCTCTGCCATCACTGCCGTGTAGTGCTCCACGGCGGTGGTACCCGCCAGCCTTGCTTTCACGGGCAGCAGGCTGTTCAGCTTTTTCCGGGCCCAGCGTGCCCGCGCATCCCAGCCGTACACATTGATACCCTGCCGTTTCAATTCGGCATTTGCATCCTTGTGTTCCTTGCCATGCATGGCTTCCTGGCCAATGAATGCGCTGATTTCACGAAGCAGGGCTTCATCCCGCACCATCGGCTTCGCATCCCGCACTGCGTCCACGAAAAACTGTTCACCTTCCGGGAAGTAGGCCTGGAATGCGGTCCACACGTGGCTGCAGGCAGGGTCATTGTTCACAAAGTGCCGGTTGATGCCTTCAAAGTTGAAGTCCATCCGGCGAACCGGGAAGCTGGATCCCTTCTGGTGGATCGACACTGGCTTCTTGCCCGTATTCTGTTTGTCCATGTGAACTTCCCCCTCTTGCTGCCAAATAATTATTACATCAAAGACAATGACATTCGATGATGTAATATTACAAGTAAGGAGGGAAAAGTAAAGCGTGTAATAAAAGAACGTTTTTAGATCACTTCTTCATCTTTCAGGATACGGTGTTGCAGTTCGCGCCACACCGTGGTTCCGACCTGGTCGAATTGAAGCACTGTTTCGAAAAACTGCTGGCGTGCATTTGCATCTATCCACTCTGTTGGCAGCAGAGGGTCGCGCCTTACCTCGTAGATGGCCTGGCTACCCAACAGGTAGGCGTCCCTGGCCGCCTTTTCCAGCTTCATGCGACTGTAGCCTGTCATCCAGTCCTTCAGCTTTTTCGACTGGCTGCCATAGTATTTCTCGAGCTTGCGCACATCCCACAGTTTTTGCAGCTCCTTCAACTGTGCTGAATTGGCAGGTACCAACTCAAACACCACGGGCTTTTTGTCCTGGGCTTGCACAGGCAGGCGAGCCACCAGTGATTCAAGCCCGCTGCACAGGTTGGCCGGCCGCACAAAAAGGCCCGGCTGGTATTCACGGAAACCCATCTGGTTCAGCGATTTTTCCCGGGCCTTCAGCTGTTTGCGATTGCTCCTGCCCAGGTGCGCAGTAAACACCGCATAAAAGTTGCCGTTCCATTTGCAGGTGGCTTTCAATCGGCTGGTCCATTCCTGTATGTCCCGGCCGGCAGACAGGGCATTCTTGCCCAGCGTGTACACACCCCGGCCAGCAGATTTCAGCTGGCTTTCTGCCACCAGCCTGGCCAGTGCCACCCGAGCACTGTTTTCAGACACGCCAAACAGGCCGCATGCCAACACCATGTGGGCAGCCTTCACTTCCTTGCCCTTGGCGGCAAGCATCAGGCCGAGAATCAATTGTTTTGGAGAAGCGTTTGTTTTCACGGGAGTAATTCTTGATTTGGAGTGTTTAGTCTAACTTGTGGGGGCTCTTCTTGTTGCGTTAAGTTCCGGCATGCAGCAAATTCATTGCCTGGAGTGAAATAACAAAAATTGCGCATATTGTAGTGCGCTGTAATATCCGGAGACCTCAATCACATGAACCCGATTCAATTCGCAACCGAGAAGCTTGTACGCACCGGTCTGCGGGGTGGTTTCAAGACACCCGGCAGGCTGCCGATTCCCCTGAAATGGCTTGCAGCAGCAATGAATGCCGGTGCGCCGCTGTTCAAGACTCACCCCCAGTCCCGTGTAGAGTATCTCGAATTGGGCACCTGCATGTGCGCCTTGGTCAGGCCTGCATCCGCACCCACAGACCAGGTGCTGCTGATGATGCATGGCGGTGCTTTCTTTGCAGGTTCCCTGGACACCCATTTGCCCCTGGCCAGTGAGCTGGCAGTCCGTTGCAACGCACGGGTTTTCCTGCTGGATTACAGGCTGGCTCCACAGCATCCATATCCTGCTGCACTGGAAGATGGCATTGCTGCCCACCAGGCCCTGCTGGACCTGGACATTGATCCACGGAACATGACCTGGGTCGGTGATTCAGCAGGTGGGGCCCATGTGCTTTCCATGGCCATTTATGCCCGCAATGAGGGCATTCCTCTTCCTGCCGGCCTCGTGTTCATTTCACCCTTTGTCGACATGACATTGACTGCCAGCAGCCTGCAGACCAAGGCCAAGGCGGACCCGATGCTGAGTGTGAATGTGTTGAAGAGGGGAATCGAGGCTTATTATTCCAGCGAGGAAGCCGAGAGCCCTGAAGCTTCCCCGGTGTTTGCAGAACTGGATGGCCTGCCGCCCATGCTGATCCAGTGCGGCAGTGATGAAATACTGCTGGATGATTCCCTGTTGCTGGAACGCCGCGCCAGAGAAGCCGGCGTGCAGGTTGAGTGCACCGTCCATGAGGGCATGTGGCACAACTTTCAGATGTTCAATGCATATGTGGAAAAGGCTGAGAAAGCCTTGTGGGCAATTGCGGATTTCGTGAGAAGGGGAGAAAAGACATGACACAGTGGGCCTTGATTACAGGTGCATCATCCGGAATTGGACTGCACCTTGCCGAGTGCTTTGCGAAAGACGGCGTGTCCGTCGTGCTGAATGCACGCAATGAGTCAAAACTGAAGGAAATTGCAGCCCGGCTTGAAGCGGAGTATCGCATCAAGGCAATTGTGATTGCTTCTGACTTGTCAAAGGCTGGTGCGGCGCCGGAATTGATTGCCCAGGTTAGGCAACAGGCCATCCGCCTTGATTATCTGGTGAACAATGCTGGCGTGGGCACCTACGGACTGTTCAAGGACACACCGGTCGAGGCCACCACCAGCATGCTGAGGCTGAACATGGAGTCCCTGACGGTGCTGTGCAGCGGCTTTCTGCCCGACCTGCTTGAAACCCGCGGGAAGATACTCAATGTGGCTTCCACAGCCGCTTTCCAGCCAGGCCCCTACATGGCGGCTTACTACGCCACCAAGGCCTACGTGCTGAGTTTCAGCGAGGCACTTGCCGAGGAATTGGCAGACAGCGGCGTCAGCGTGTGCGCACTGTGCCCAGGCCCCACCGAGTCAGGTTTCCAGGCCGAGGCCAACATGCAGAAGTCAGCCCTGGTGCAGGGCAAACACATGCCCAGTTCACGCGAGGTGGCAGAAAAGGGTTACCAGGCCTTGAAACGCAATCAGCGCGTGTACATACATGGCGCCTTGAACTGGGTGATGGCGCAGAGCATTCGCTTCACGCCCCGCAGCCTGGCCACCAAGGTGGTGAAATTCATCTCAAAACCGGTCTGAACCGGTTTCACACCAGGAACACATCAAAGTGGGCACCAATCATGGGGCAGCTTTCCACTTTGATGTGCGGCGGCAGTTTTCGCAGGGTGTGCTTGAACAGTTTCAATAACACGCTGATTACGCCATTGATCGTTTTGCTGACCACGAAGTTGAAGTCCATCAGGTCTTTCGGGGTGAGCACCAGCGGCGCCAGTGCGGTTTCAATGGCTTCAATCAACAGTTCCACCCCTTCTTCAAGTCGTGATCCGTCTCCCTGTTGAAGCGAGTCCATCACCGACCTGGCCTTTGCTGCATAAGCTTGAGTGACAGGGATCATCACGAACGGCCCTGTTTCAGAGCCCACGGTGCGCAGCTGCACCAGGTCGTGAAAATGATGTATCACGGGCGGCACGCGCTTGTTCGAAATGAATTTGATCAGCCATCCGATGTAATGCTGCGCCTCAGACTGCACCTTGTGAATCACGCCTGAAGCATCGCTCAGCATCCTGTCCGGCTGGGATGCATTCAATTCATCCAGCAGGCGAGTGAAGCAGGTGTCGAGCAGTAAGACATAGGTCTGCGCAAGCAGGTCTGCGCCCAGGGCCTTGTCCTCGTCACTGATTGGCCGCATTGCGCGTTCATGCAGGCCTTTCA
>DASUDJ010000225.1:0-5085 GCA_036275635.1 Limnobacter sp.
CACCGGGCAGGCTGGGCACATTCGGAATGATGCCAGTGGCCAGCACCACTGCATCAAAGTCTTTCAGGTGGTCAGCATCAATTCGCTGGCCCAGCTTCATTTCAACACCTTCCTTCTTCAACATGGTGTTGAAGTAGCGGATGGTTTCATGAAACTCCTCTTTACCGGGCACCTGCTTTGCGATATTGAACTGCCCGCCAATTTCCGGGCTGGCATCAAACAGGGTGACGGAATGGCCCCGCTGTGCAGCCACCAATGAAAATGACATGCCTGCCGGGCCTGCACCCACCACCGCAATTTTTTTCTTCGCCGGTGTTTTTACATACACCAGTTCAGTTTCATGGCAGGCCTGCGGATTCACCAGGCAACTGCAGCGCTTGCCACCAAACGTGTGGTCCAGGCAGGCCTGGTTGCAGCCAATGCAGGTGTTGATTTCATTCACACGGCCGCTGCCGGCTTTCACCACCCAGTCGGGATCGGCCAGGAATGGACGTGCCATGGCAATCATGTCAGCATCGCCACGTTGCAACACTTTCTCTGCTTCATCCGGCATGTTCAGGCGGTTTGCAGCTGCCACCGGAATGGACACCACTTCCTTGATTTTTCTTGTGACCCAGGTGAATGCAGCACGTGGAACCTGCGTGGCAATGGTTGGAATTTTTGCCTCATGCCAGCCAATGCCGGTGTTCAGAATAGTGACGCCTGCCTTCTCCAGTTCACGGGCCAGCAGCAGGGTTTCCTCCAGGCTTTGGCCGTCCGGCACCAGGTCCATCATGGACATGCGGTACACGATGATGAACTCAGGCCCCACCTTGGCGCGAATGCGACGCACCACCTCCAGCGGAAAGCGCATGCGCTTCTCGAAGGTGCCGCCCCATTCATCCGTGCGTTCATTGCCCCGCTCGGTCAGAAACTGGTTCAGCAGGTAGCCCTCCGAACCCATCACTTCCACGCCGTCATAGCCCGCCATTTTTGCGTAGCCAGCAGCCTCGGCAAAACAGTTGATTTCAAATTCGATTTCTTCGGAAGTCAGCGCACGCGGTGTGAAGGGAAAAATCGGCGACTGCTTGGCAGAAGCCGACACCATGTTGGCGTTGTAGGCCTGCCTGCCGGCATGCAGCAACTGGATGGCAATTTTTCCGCCAGCTGCATGCACTGCATCAGTCACCATGCGGTGGCGCAATGCATCTGCCTCGCTGGCCATTTTGCCGGCACCTGGCCAGAGCACACCGGTTTCTGATGGAGAAAAACCGCCGGTGATCATCAGGCCCACGCCACCTTCTGCACGGCGCGCGAAAAAGGCGGCCAGCTTGGCTGGATCTTCTTCTTCCAGGCCGGTGTGCATGGAGCCCATCATCACCCGGTTTTTCAGGCTGGTGAAACCCAGGTTCAAAGGCTCAAGGAGTTTGCTGTAAGGTGCTGCTGACATGGGAGTTTCCTGAATGTGAAAGTTCTTGGGCAAACTGTTTTTTTGCTAAAGATTAACATTACACGATGCGCTAATTAATGCTTTTTGCTGTCACTATTGAAATTCTTCTTCCCCTGCCGGTATTCACGTGGTGTCACACCGCACCAGCGCTTGAAGGTGCGGCTGAAGTTGGACGGGTCTTCATAACCCAGCAGGCAGGCGATGTTTTCAACTGCAATGTCCGAGTTTTCAAGCATCCAACAGGCTTTTTCCTGCCGCACCTCATCCAGCAACTGCTGAAAGCTGGTGCCCTCTGCCTGCAGGTGACGCATGAATGTGCGCTCAGTCAGGTTTTCACCTGCAGCCGTTTCTTCCAGCGTGGGCATGCGGCCTTCTGATCTCTGCAGCAGCAGGCGCACCCTTGCACTCAAGCCACCGCAGCTTTGCTGGCGCTGCAGCAACAGGTCACATTCCCGCAGCAGGCGCTGCAGGGCTTCCTCATCTGCAGCCAGGCTGGGACTGTTCACCAGTTGGCTGTCCATCAACACCCGCAGTTGCGGATGACCGAAACTGTTGTGCTCGCAGATGCGCTGGTATTCGCTGGCCCATTCAGGCTGGGCGAAGGGCCATTCAATCCGCAACAGGCGAGGCAGATCAAGGCCGGTCTGTGCAATCAACAGCTGGGCCAAACCACCCAGCAACTGGCAATGCAGGTATTCACGCACCTCGCCCAGGTCGACCCATTCTTCCACCACCACCGCAAAAGCGGGTTCATACTGAAATGAAAGGGTGGCCAGGTTCTGCCGAAGGGCAGCGTATTTCTGCAACACCAGCATGCCGCTCGGCAGATTTCGGCTGGCAATCATGGCGGCCCCCAGCACACCGTGGGCCGAGGCGGTCGTTCTCAGGCCCACCTCGATGCCCAGCCAGGGGCAATTGCTGAGTTCAGTCGCATGCAGGATCAGCTGCCGCATGGTGGTCAGGAGTATGAACTGGTTGTTCTCATGAAGCTGTTGCCAACCCAGCCCGGTGCCATGAAGGATTTCCTCCTGTGCAAAACCACGCCGCTGAAGCTCGGCACACAGCAGGCGGGCATAGACTGGATGCAGGGCCGGGGACTGTACCGGGCGGGCATTGCTGCGCCCTGGTGTGAGCTGCTGTTCGTGACGGAGTGGGTGCATCAGGCTTTGTCTCAGGTTTTTATTGGATGTCACTTTTTGACGATGTTATGCCACCCTGCGCGGTGTTGTCCATTTCCTTCAGGGCCTAAGATGAAATCACAAACAACAACACCGGGAATGATTCATGACTTCCACCACCCTGCCTTCCGTGCAATACAAAGACCCGAAGAAATACCTGTGGCTGCTGTCCGTGATTGCGCCTTTTGCTGCACCACTGGGGCCTATCCTTTACCTGGTGACTGGCCACACCGAATGGCTTTGGGTGTTCCTGGCATTTTTCTACCTCGGTGTGCCGATGCTGGATTACCTGGTGGGTGAAGACACACAGAACCCGCCTGAAGAAGCTGTACCGCAGCTTGAAAACACCGCCTATTACCGCATCATCACTTACCTGCTGGTGCCAATTATTGCGTTTGGTTTCCTGTTCAATGTGATCTTTCTGGCCACCCATGGGCTGCACTGGTTGCACTGGCTGGCGGTTGCCCTGACCACCGGCGCGCTGCTGGGCTTTGGTCTGAACCTGGGCCATGAACTGGGCCACAAGAAGCGCAAGCTGGACAGGTTTCTGGCATTGTTCACCCTGTCGCTGGGCGGTTACGGCCACTTCTCGATTGAACACAACCGCGGCCATCATCGTGATGTGGCCACACCGGAAGACCCTGCCACTTCCAGGATGGGCGAGCACATCTATGAATTCATGCTGCGTGAAATTCCGGGTGCATTCAAGCGGGCCTGGGCACTGGAAAGCATTCGACTGGAACGCGCCGGGAAAAGTCGCTGGAACATGGACAATGAAATGCTGCAGGCCGGCCTGATGACCTTGGTGTTGTATACCGGTTTGGTTGCAGCATTTGGCTGGAACATGGTGCCTGTGCTGGCCGTGGCGGCTTTCTGGGGCGCATTCCAGCTGACCAGCGCCAACTATATTGAGCACTATGGCCTGCGCCGCAAAAAGCTGGCCAATGGTTCCTATGAACGATGTGCACCCCACCATTCATGGAACAGCAACCATTTGATTTCCAACCTGGTGGTGTTCCAGTTGCAGCGCCATTCAGACCATCATGCCAACCCGGCGCGCAGCTACCAGTCGCTGCGTGATTTTCCGGACCTGCCGACTTTGCCCTCTGGATACTTTGGCATGTTCCTGCTGGCCTATGTACCGCCCCTGTGGTTTGCAGTCATGAATCCGCGTTTGCTGGATGTGGTTGGCAAGAATGCGGCCGACATCAACATGCACCCATCAAGGAAAGAAAGGCTGATCAGGAAATACCGGCTGCAGGCCTGAGCGGGAAACAATCGAAGGCCATCAGTACGGGCTTGTATTCCTGTCAGTTTCAAGTTAGTTCTGCTCAACCCGCCTGATTCACCGACTTGCCGCAAGCGCCCTCCAGCAGGGCGCTTTTCAATGAGTCAGGCACAGGCACTTTGCTGAAACCGGTTGCATCCACCAGCACATAGGTAATCTCGGAGGTGGCCACTGTGACTTCGCTGGCCACATTGGAAAACACCAGCCCCAATGTGAAACTGGTGTTGCCAAACCGAAGCACCTGCACCGTGGTTTTCAGCACCTCGTCAAACCTTGCCGGGCCTTTCCATTCCGTCAGCAGGCGCACCACCTGGGTTTCATAGCCCATGCGAACCAGTTCGGAATAGCCGCCCAGTGCAGCGCGCAGAAACTCGGTCATGGCCAGGTCGACATAGTCGCCATAGCGGGCGTTGAACACCACGCCCTGCGCATCGCACTCGCTGTAGCGAACCCGAAAAACAAATTCAAACGGCTTGTTCATACAGGCTGTGCGATCAATGCTTCGGCATACCGGGTTCCTGCCTTTTCTGCAGGATTCGAGGCCGCATCTTCCATCTTTACCCGAGACACGCCGGTGATCATGTCCACTGCCTTTTCAGCCATCATCATGACTGGCCCATTGGTATTGCCGCCAATCAGGCTGGGCATCACGGATGCATCCACAATCCGCAGCCCTACAAGGCCGTGCACCTTCAACTGCGGGTCGACCACAGCCATTGAATCCACGCCCATTTTGCAGGTGCCGGTGGGGTGGTACACCGTGTCCACCCGGTTGCGCAACACCTCGCGGATGTCCTCATCCGTGTTCACATGCGCAGTGAATTTGTCTTTCACTATCCACCGGGCCAGGGCTGGTGCATTCATCAGCTTGCGGGTCAGCTTGAAGCCTTCCACCAGCTCATCCAGGTCGCGTGGGTCTTTCAGGAAACCGATGTCGATCAGGGGCGGCGTGTTCATGCTGTTGCCCTGCAGGGTCAGGCTGCCGCGGCTTCGCGGGCGCAGCAGGCACACATGGCAGGAAAATCCATGGCCGAAATGCAGCTTGCGGGCATGGTCATCCACCATGGCCACCACGAAGTGCAGTTGCACATTCGGGTCTTTCAGCTCAGGGCTTGTTTTCAGGAAAGCGCCGCCCTCTGCGAAGTTGCTGCTGAGTGCACCCCTGCGTTCACGCTTGTAGCGGAACATTT
>DASUDJ010000226.1:0-2559 GCA_036275635.1 Limnobacter sp.
GGGCCCTTGAGGCCCATTTTTTTCGCCTGAAATTTCCCGTGAGCCCAAGCCTGGAAACAGGGCCTTGAAAAACTTGCTACAGTAGGGGGAACAATAGTTCAACCAGGGGCATACACATGAGACGGGTAGTCTTCAACCAAAAAGGCGGCGTTGGAAAGTCAACCATCACCAGCAACCTGGCGGCGATTTCTGCCAGCCAGGGTTTGAAAACCCTGCTGATCGACCTGGACCCCCAGGGCAACAGCACCCAATACATCCGGGGTCGTCAGGCTGAACCGGCCGAGTATTCACTGGCTGATTTCTATGATCAGGCCTTGAACTTCAAGATTCGCCCCAAGAAAAGTGCGGAATTCATCACTGAAACCCCATACGAAAACCTGGACCTGCTGGCCAGCCACCCGGCACTGGAAGAGTTGCAGGTGAAACTGGAGTCCCGCTACAAGATCTTCAAGTTGAGGGAAGCACTGGATGAATTGCAGGGCCAGTATGATCGGGTCTATATTGACACGCCGCCAGCACTGAATTTCTTCTCCCGCTCGGCATTGATCGCAGCCAACTCGGTCTTGATTCCGTTCGACTGTGATGAGTTTTCCCGCAGGGCCTTGTACAACCTGCTGGATGCATTGAATGAAATCCGCGCCGACCACAACCCGGCCCTGAATGTGGAAGGCATCGTGGTGAACCAGTTCCAGCCCCGGGCCAGCCTGCCCCAGAAGCTAGTGGCAGAACTGCGTGAGGAAGGCCATCCCGTGCTGAACACCTGCCTGTCTTCCTCCGTGAAAATTCGTGAAAGCCATGATGCAGCACAGCCCATGATCCACTTCATGCCATCACACAAGCTGACCCAGGAGTTCCTGGCCATGCATGCGGAAATTGAACAGGCTGTAACCGCCCAGGGCAAGGCTGGCAAAAAAGTGGCTTGAGCAGGGCCTGTCACGCAATTGCAATCAATCTGGCACACACTGGTGAATCAATCCTCCACCCAGGTGTGTGCCATGCAAAGCATGAAATTGTGGTTCCAGAATTCTGCCCGTCAATTCAATCTTGCCCGTCAACAGCGGTTGCAGAACCGCCTGAAAAACCGATTGAACAAGCGCTTGGGCCGGCTCGTGTCCTACAGCCTGTCCTGAAGCGGCCTCTTACATCTCCCCCTCGCCTTGCTGAAGACCCTTGGCCCATCGGCCAGTCCCGTCCTTCGCAAATTGGCACGCGGCCTGGCCTGGTTGTCGCGCAACATGGGCTGGCTGTCCGTTCGTTACCCGGTCTATTCGCTTGAAGACCGACTGGCTGAGCTCAGGGCGCTTGACCTCGCCTTGCCTGAAGGAACTCACATCCGCTTCAATGAATATTTTGTGCCCTATGTGTTTGCGGATGAGGATCACCATGCTGCCTATGCACTGGGCTGCATCACCGAGTTCCAGCGTGGTCCCCAACTGCAGTTCCTGAAACGTCTCGCCCAAGGGCGCTTGTCTGAAATGGGTGGCCCCACCTTTGTGGACATGGATCACCTGGTTCGCCTGCTTGACTTTGGACGAGCCACCCAGGAAATACTCGACAGAATGCCGTTGACAAGCCGCCAGTGGATTACCAGTTTCACCGAGGGTTTGAACAAAGTGCAGGCTCAACGACCTCGCGGGCTGGATGAGAAACTGCTGGGCATTCAACCCGAGCGGTACACCCCGCTGGATATCCTGTTGTTCGGCAGGCTGGCTGGTGCTGATGTGAACTGGCCAATTTACTTTTCATTGATCGAGCACAGGCTTTCAGGCGATTTCATAGAATGGTGGAACCGCCTGCGCAGGGCGGGAGCAGGTGTTTCCACCAGTTTTGAAAGCCCCGGCAAGGCAGGCCAAAGCGAGCAGGGGGTCGCCCAGCAACTGGGTGATTTCCTGAACAGCATTTCGCGTTCTGGCAGCAATTCAATCGTGGTGCATGGCAAGCGCACCCTGAGCGGCAAACCTCTGCTGGTGAATGACCCGCACCTGGGCCAGCACCTGCCCAACGTCTGGATGATGGTGGGCCTGAACACCCCCAGCTTCAAATGCGTTGGCCTGATGTTCCCCGGCGTGCCGGTGTTTGGTCTTGGTCGGAATCCAGCCCTGGCCTGGGGCGGCACCAATCTTCGGGCTGCGTCTTCCGACCTGGTCAGGCTTTCAGATGCCACAGTGCAGAATGCAACTGAACAGATCATAAAAATCAGGGTGCGTTTTTCCTGGGCCAGAAAACGCACGCTTCGGTTCTGTGCACATGGGCCAATTCTGACTGATTGTGCTGCACTGGGCCGCCTGTGTGGCAAAGACCAACTGGCTTTGCGATGGGCCGGGCATTGGCCCACGGATGAAATCACCAGCTTCCTGTCCGCCATGAAGGCCAGCAACGTGGCTGAGTTGCACCAGGCCATGCATGGCGTGGGGGTGACACCCCTGAATGTGCTGGGTGCGGATGTGCAGGGCAATATCGGTCATGTGCTGGCCACCACCTTGCCATGGCGGCCTGGCTTTCCGGAAGACGACTGGGTGTTGCCGGAGAACACCGCCAGCGAACATTGGGCCCGTCAAC
>DASUDJ010000227.1:0-6566 GCA_036275635.1 Limnobacter sp.
CGCCGAGCGCATTCCTGGGCAATGAAATACATGTAGGGTTCAGACCGCCTCAACATCGAGACCAGGCTGTTCGGGTTTTTCAGCAGTGCTTGTTCATGCTTCCTAACATCTTCTGTTTCCAGATCCGGCATCGCAAAGCCGTTTCTCAGTTCAGCCCATACGTCGGCCTGCTCTTCAGGCAAGTCCAGTTCGGGCAGCTTGGGAATTGGGATGGGGGCTTGTGTTTCGGCAGATGGGTAGGGTGAAACAAGGCCAAAAAACTCTGGTTCTGGAACGATTTCCTCCGCAGGGAGTTGGGCGGGGGAGGCATGCAGGCTGTTGGCGGCCTGTACTGGATTCACTCCCATCAACAGGCATGCAATGAAACCTGCCCAAACCTGGCGCAGGTTAGGCATTGCAGCCAGCGGATGGGCTGTACTTCGAAAAGTGAAGGAATCAGGTTTCAAAAAGGGTGACCCGACCGGGGGTGTTACCAGAAAAAATGCATCCTATGGGCATCTTTCGGGCAGGTCAACCTCCAGTTGACGTGTCACCCACATCGAGTGAACCCCTGATTCACTTCTTGATCCTGTTATTCAATCACCTGGAACAGTTTATTCATGTGAAATATTCATCAGGGTCGGAAATTGTCCTTGGCTTCCCTGACCAGCTTCAGTTCCACCGGGTCTGTGGCTGTCATGAACAGGTTGCTGTGGCGTTCAGCGTCCAGGGTGGTGGGAATGGATGGCAGGCCTTGTTCGCGCAGCATTCTCACTTCCATGGCACGATTCGCAATGTTGGCTGAACCGGGTGCATGGGCCTGCGCAAACATCAGGTTGGCTTCTGTGTATTCATGGGCACAAAAAACCAGCGTATTGCCCGGAAACCTGTTCAGCTTCTGCAGGGAATTGAACATGTCCTCGGCAGTGCCTTCAAACAGGCGCCCGCATCCGGCAGCAAACAGGGTGTCGCCGGGAAACATCCAGACGGCATCGCTGTCCATGGTTTCCTTCAGTTCAATCACATAAGCAAGGTGGTCGCGCGTGTGTCCGGATACTTCCAGCACTTTCGCGACCAGGCAGTGCACATCCACTGCATCATTTTCTTCTACTGGCCGGTTCACCTGTGGCACACGACCGCTTGCCGGGCCGTATACCGGCAGATTGCTACCCGCAACACCGAGTAGTTCCTCGATGCCACCCACATGGTCAGGATGGTGATGTGTCACCAAAATACCGCTAAGATGAAAACCGTGGGCATCCAGGAATTGTCGGACTGATTCGGCGCAACCTGGATCAACCATGATGCAGGCCTTCGAAGGTTCATGCACAATTGCCCACAGGTAGTTGTCATGAAAGGCTGGAATGCCATAGACAGACCAATTCGACACTTGAGTGGATTTGAATGATTCCATCTGAACCCTTGAACGACCTGAGTGCAAAGCAGGCACAAATGTTAGCACTGGATGCCTGGCTGAATACGCCGGCAGGCCGTTACTTCACGTCCCGCGAGCAGGCCTGGATCGATTCTGTGGTTCCTGACCTGTTCGGTTTCCGGGCGGTTCAATTGGGTACACGGCTGGTGGACGGGCTCAGGGAAAGCCGTATTCCCCACCGGGCCTATGTTCAGCAGGGCCTGGTGGCCGCCGCTCCGGAAGGACTTCAAATCCTTGAACCCGATTGCTTTGCAGAGTTCGAAGAACTCCCGTTCGAGTCGCAGTCGCTGGACATGATTGTGCTGCCCCATGTGCTGGAGTTTTCTGAAGACCCGCACCAGTTGCTGCGCGAAGTGGAACGGGTGTTGATGCCCGAGGGCAGGGTGGTCATCACCGGTTTCAATCCGATGTCCCTGTGGGGCTTGAGGCACATGGCCCTGAAACGCTGGGCTCCGGTGTGGCCACAGGGCTGCCAGCCCATCCACCTCAGCCGGCTGAAGGACTGGCTGAAACTGCTTTCCTGCGAGCCTGAGTTTGGCCGCTTTGCTGGCTACCGTTTTCCCGCATTCACAGAACAGGGCCTGGGCCGCATGGGATTCATGGAGCATGCCGGCGATCGCTGGTGGCCTGTCTGCGGTGCCGTGTATTTCGTGTGCGCGGTGAAGCGGGTACGTGGCATGCGGCTGATTGGGCCGGCTTTCAGGGACAAAAAACTTGCTGCTGCCCAACTTAAACCTGTGGCCAATAAAGCATTGAATAAAACGCCTACAATAGCCGACCGCGCTTGATGCTACAGGATTGAATTTTGACGGAACCAAGAATTGCCAGTGTGGTGATGTATGCCGATGGGGCATGCAAGGGAAACCCCGGGCCGGGCGGCTGGGGTGTTTTTCTGCAGTCAGGAGAACACGTGAAGGAGCTGTGCGGCGGTGAATTGAATACCACCAACAACCGCATGGAACTGCAAGCGGTAATCGAGGGTTTGAATGCGCTGAACAAGCGTTGCAGCATTGACCTGTACACCGATTCCCAGTACGTGCGAAAGGGCGTGCTGGAATGGATGCCCAAGTGGAAGCTGAACGGCTGGAAAACGGCGGACAAGAAGCCGGTGAAGAATTCCGATTTGTGGCAAACCCTGGACGAGGCCAGCCTTCGCCACCTTGTGCGTTGGCACTGGGTGAAGGGTCATTCCGGTAATCCCGGAAATGAAAAGGCAGATGCGCTGGCCAACCTGGGTGTGGAAAAGGCAATGGCAGCCCGGGCCGTATGATCCAACTTGAATTCAGGCAATCAACATGCGATATGTAGTACTGGACACGGAAACCACCGGCCTGGAAGTCAGGCAGGGCCACCGCATCATTGAGATCGGCTGCATCGAGGTGAACGGTCGGCAGGTGACTGAAAAACATTTCCACCAGTACATCAACCCCGAACGGGAAGTGGATGAGGGTGCGTTCCAGGTCCATGGCATTTCCAATGACATGCTGGCCGACAAGCCCCGCTTCCAGCAAGTGGTCAAGGAGTTCCTTGATTTCGTGCAGGGCAGTACCCTGATCATTCACAACGCTTCATTCGATATCGGTTTTCTGGATGGTGAGCTGGAACGCCTGGGCATGGGCAAAATGGCAGACTATGTGGAAGGGGTGATTGATTCCCTGGGCATGGCGCGCGAGATGTTTCCCGGAAAGCGCAATAATCTGGATGCCCTGTGTGACCGCCTGGGCGTGAACAATTCGCATCGACAGCTGCACGGCGCGCTGCTGGATTCCCAGATACTGGCAGAGGTGTACCTGGCCATGACCCGCGGGCAGGACAGCCTGGTGATTGACCTGAATGCCCACCATGGCGACAGCGAGGCTGACCGCATAAAACCCGGCTCATTCATTCTGCCTGAACCCGAACCTTCCGACGAGGAAATTGCCCTGCACATGGCCTACCTGGCAGACATTGAAAAGGCAGCCAAAGGCCCAAGTGTGTGGCGGAAAATCAGCGAGCCTGCGGGGGAGACGCCTGCCTGAATCCATCGGTCACAGGCCGTGCAGCAAGTGTGTTTTTTTACTGGAATGATCTACTTTGTTTGTTTAATATCATTCCGATAAAAAATTTACATTTGGAGCCTGTTGTGCCTTTTCCTGCTGTACTCACTGACCCCGAACTGCAGAATATTGTCCAGTTGATGAGCCGTAAACTGGACCTGGATCTTCAGTCTGCAGGGCGACTGGTTGATGTGGCCAGGCTGGTTCACCTTCCTCGTGGGGACATGCTTTTTCAGCAGGGCGATACCAGCCCTCATTTTTATCTGCTGCTGCAAGGGCAACTGAAAGGCCAACGATGCCGTCCAGACGGGCAGTCGGATTTCTCGATCTCTTTCTATCCTGGAGAAATGATCGGCGAGTTGGGCTTTTTCGACCGTACGCCTCGAACTCTCAGCATCCATGCAAGGCGCGACTGCATTCTTTTGGAGATTGATCAGCCTGCACTGGAGAAATTCAGTGAATACAGCCGCTCTGTCTACCAGCACCTGATAAGGATCCTTGTACAAAGGTTCAAGAGAGAGCTTGGTTATCACACCAGGCTGGCGCCCCACCAGTTCATGTTGCTGCAGTCTTTCCTTGATCCCCGCGATCTGAAGGCGCAGGCGGTTGAGGATGTCCTGTCCGAACTTTCACGTCATGTTGAATTGCGGCGATGGAAAAATGTTTCGGATATTCCTGCAGACAAGACGGTTGAACCGGAGGGCAGGCTTGTTGAACTGCTTGAAGCGGATTCACGCGGTGGCATCAATGACCGCCTGCTGGATGATCTGGATGCGATGGTCATGGTCGTAGACAGCAACGTCATTCAGAATCAGGAGGACTGCGAACTGATCCGGGCACAGCTGGATGCGGCGGGAGATGACTTGCCCATGTGGCTGGTGGTGGTGCATGAATCATCGGCAGTTGAGCAAAACATCGGCACTCGACTGCGGATGCTTTTTGGAAAGGGTTTCAGGCTGCTGCATCTTCGTCACCGACATCATGCAGACACCGCACGTGTGGCCCGCCACATCCTTGGTCTGAGCGTTGGACTTGTCCTCGGTGGCGGCGGTGCCCGGGGCTTTGCCCATGCAGGCTTTTTCCAGGCCCTGGATGAAGCCGGGATTGTGATTGATTCGGTCGGAGGCACTTCCATGGGAGCGCTGGTCGGCGCATTGATCTCAACCGGTCGCAATGCGTTGGAAATCCAGAAAATACTGGCCGAGAATTTTCCGAAGGGCTTGCCCTTCAGGCTGACTGACTACAGGCTTCCACGGCATGGACTGGTCAGGAGCAAGGCTGCTGACCGGGTGTACAGAAATGCTTTCGGAGACTGGCATATCGAGGATCAACCCATTCCTTTTTTTGCAGTCAGTTGCAACCTCACGACCGGTAACCAGTTCCTTTACGAGCGGGGGCCCATCTGGCAGGCGGTGCGGGCCACGACTTCCATACCGGTGTTTTTTGAGCCCCATGTGGCTGATCAGCAGGTGATGGTGGATGGTGCGCTGGTGAACAATGTACCGGTTGACTGCATGCGCGCCAGGGGAGCGAACAAGATCATCACGGTGGATGTGGGTCAGGAGGCAGACATCACAGCCAGTGGGTCGGCAAATGGCAGGGCACAGATGCCAGGTGTCATGAAGGCACTGATGCGTGTCATTGAACTTGGCGGAATCGAAAAATCCCGCCAGGCAAGACTCCTGTGTGACTATTACCTGCAGCCACCAATAGAAAAGATAGGCTTGATGGAATTCGAGCGCAGGGAAGAGATCGTCTCGATAGGATACGAAGCGGGCCGCAGGGCAATTCCAGATATACTAGGTTTGCTTAATAAAAAATGACATGATGTTGTCGTCATTCCCCTGGAGAATCAATGCAAAAACACTCCACTGTCGAGGTGTTGGGTTGCAGCGGCAGCATCGGAATTCCCGGTCAGGGCACCACCTGCTTTCTGATTGACCATGACATTCTGGTTGATGCGGGCACCGGTTTGTGTCAACTGGAGTTTGAGAGACTCGAGAAAATCGAGCACGTCTTCATCACCCATTCCCACCTGGACCATGTGTGCGGTCTGCCCTTCCTGATTGACACTGTAGGAGTTGGCCGTCAGAGGCCATTGAAGGTGTATGGCAACTCCAGCACGATTGAGACATTGAAGCAGCATGTGTTCAATGAGCTCATCTGGCCCGATTTTTCGCGCATTCCCTCCAAAGAGAATCCAGTCCTGGTATTTGTTGAAATTCCTTTTGAAAGTGAAACCGTGCTGGGTGACCGGGTTATCCGCACGGTCGAGGTGCGCCACACCGTACCGGCCATCGGTATATTTCTGTTCACGCCGGGTGGTGGCTGGTGTTTTTCCGGTGATACTCATGAAACCGACCGATTGTTCGAGTTGATCAACCAGTCAGGCCGCGTGAAACATTTTTTCATTGAAGCGGCGTTCCCTGACAAGGAAAAATGGCTGGCTGACCTGGCGTTGCATCTTTGCCCCAGTCTGCTGTTCGGGGAGCTTGCCAAGTTGAGCAGCAATTGCGAAATCTGGATCAGTCACCTCAAGCCCAGGGAACACGAACAAATCATCAAGGAACTGGCAGGATTTCCCGGGAGCAGACCATTGGGAGTGCTGTCAGCAGGAATGAAATTCACCATCTAGCAACCAATCCGGAAAATCATGACAAGCACAATTTCAGCGTTCGCAATTGCAGTGGCGCTAATTTTCCAAGCTTACTCACCGCAAATTCTGGCACAAACCCTGGAGGGTCGCCCAGCAGCCAGCCCTGATCTTGAGCAGGAACCGTCTTTCAGACTGTCGGGTTTCCAGGTCGAAGGTCCGGAATTGCTCCCACGTGATCGTGTGCAGGCGATCCTGAAAGGCTTTACAGATCGGGACATTACTTTCGCCGATTTGCGCACCGCGACTGCGGCCGTGGAGCAATTGCATGCAGAAGCCGGATTCGAAGTGGTGCGTGTCGTAATACCTGAACAGGAAATACAGCCTGGTCAGAGCCTGAAGCTGCAGATTGTGGATGCCAGGCTGGATGTTGTCACCGTGGCGGGTAATGACCATTTTTCTTCCGAGCATATCCAGTCCAGCTTGACTGTTCTGAGGCCCGGTGCATTGGTGAATACGGTTG
>DASUDJ010000228.1:0-2407 GCA_036275635.1 Limnobacter sp.
TGGTGACTGCACTTGATGGTTACCAGATGGCCCGCCAGGGCAAAGCGGGCAAGGCGCTGGCCACCGCCGCCATAGGCTCTTTCATCGCAGGCACGTTTGCTACCGTATTGCTGGCCCTTTTTGCACCACCCCTTGCCGACATCGCCCTGCAGTTCGGTGCAGCTGAATACTTTTCGCTGATGGTGGTGGGCCTGGTGGCCTCAGTGGTGCTGGCCAGTGGTTCACTGCTGCAGGCCTTCGGAATGATTGTGCTGGGTCTCCTGATGGGCATGTCAGGTACTGATGTGAACTCCGGCATGGAACGCTACACATTCGACACTCCCTTCCTTGCCGAGGGCATCAACTTCGTGATTCTCGCAATGGGCATGTTTGGCCTGGGTGAAATCATCAAGAACCTGGAAGAAGAACACCTGCGCTCCGCCATGGTGTCAAAGGTACAGGGTCTGCTGCCGAACAAGGAGGACTTCAAGCGCATGTTCGGGCCCATTGTTCGGGGCACCGGGCTGGGCTCGTTGCTTGGAATCCTGCCCGGCGGTGGTGCCATGCTGGCCTCATTCGCCTCCTATTCCATCGAGAAGAAAATTTCGAAAACACCTGAGCAGTTCGGCAAAGGTGCGATCGAGGGAGTCGCTGGTCCTGAGTCGGCCAACAATGCGGGGGCGCAAACCTCATTCATCCCCTTGCTGACACTGGGCATACCATCCAACCCGGTCATGGCGCTGATGATTGGTGCCATGATCATCCAGGGCATCACGCCTGGCCCTGCGGTAATGACAGAGCAACCAGCCCTGTTCTGGGGCATCATTGTTTCCATGTGGATCGGCAACCTGTTTCTCGTGGTGCTGAACCTGCCCCTGATCGGCATCTGGGTGAAAATGATCTCCGTGCCGTACCACTTCCTGTATCCGATGATCCTGGTGTTCTGCTGCATCGGCGTGTTCAGTCTGGGTAACAAGTTGTTTGACATCTACCTGTTGGCTGGTTTCGGTGTGCTGGGTTACATCTTCTCCAAGTTGCGCTGTGAACCCGCACCGCTGCTGTTGGGCTTCATTCTCGGGCCGATGATGGAAGAATACCTGCGCCGTGCCCTCTTGCTGTCCAGGGGAGATTTCTCTGTTCTGGTCACCCGGCCAATCAGCGCAACCATGTTGGCGATTGCAGCAATTGCCCTGATCGTGGTGTTCATGCCCTCCATTCGCAAAAAGCGGGAAGAGGCTTTCCACGAAGAGTAAGTGTCTGTATTGCCAGGTACAGGGCTGCTGAATCCAGGTTCAGCAGCCTTTTGTTTTTATGGCCGAGGCTATACATGAAATGTGTTGCATTGTGTTGTATTATTCCGCAGGTAGCCTGGAAGTATTTGGATGTATAAATGGACAGTCAGTTTCTTTCTTCAGCCCGCGAAGAATCCAACACCGGTGACAGCAAGCTGGATCCAAACCAGGTTGTTCCGCTTTACCACCAGATTTACCTTATCCTTCGGGAACGCATCATCGAGGGGCATTACGACACGAGGCCACTTCCGGGTGAACTGGTGCTGGCTGAACAGTTCAATGTGTCCCGCGTCACCATGCGCCGCGCGCTGCAGGATCTGGTGAAAGAGGGTCTTGTCGCCCGTGGCCGCGGGAAAGGCACCTTCGTGAAGCCTCGCACCGAATCGCGCAGTTCATCAGTCGGTCAAAGCCAGTTGCTGAGTGCCTCTGCCATGCGGCTGCAGGCCAGTGGCGACTCTTCCGACCTCCAGTTGATCACCTCCAAGCGCATCCTGCCCCCACCCGATATTGCCACCCTTCTGCATCTTCCAAGCGATGCAATTGTCGAGAAGCTGATCCGGATTCGCCAGTTGGATGGGCAACCGGTGGCTCACCTCACCAGCTTTATTCCGCAAGACCTTTCCGGCCGAATCTGCCGTCGCAGGCTTCGGGAATTTCCAATCCTTGTGCTGCTTGAGGAAGCCGGTGTGAAAGTGGCCAAGGCCAGGCAAACCATTTCCGCCCGGCTTGCTGATGCATCCGTGGCGTATGCGCTGGGCGTGCCAGTGGGTGCGCCACTGCTCGCCATTTCCCGGGTGGCCTATGATGAAAACAATCGCCCGGTGCAGGTTCTGAAGGGGTTGTACCGTCCTGATCGCTATGATTACCGCATTGAACTGTCCCGCAAGCAGGCCAAGGGGCAAAGTTCATGGCAGCATGTGAACGAGGTGGAGTTTGCCTTCGAAATGCACCAGCAGGACCTTTCTCATTTCTGAAAAAGGAAGTTTGACTGTACCCGCTGGCTCCAGTTGCGGGTACAACACCAAGCTTACTTCAAAGGCTCCACGGGGCGCGAATTCCTGTTCTCGTCCACGGCCACGTAGGTGATGTAGGCCTCGGTTACCTTGGCCACGTCATCCGGTTTCAGTCTGCGTTGC
>DASUDJ010000229.1:0-2273 GCA_036275635.1 Limnobacter sp.
AGCTGCGAAGGTGGCTGGCGGCCAATGAAATTGATGTGTCACAGGATGCACGCATCGAGGTGGTGCCACCCGTGCGCATGGTCCAGGCTTTGAAAGCGGGTCGTATTGATGCATTCTGCGTGGGTGAGCCATACAACACACAGGCTGTTGAACAGGGCCTGGGGGCAATTGTGGCCACCGGCCAGGATTTGTGGCCCCATGCACCTGAAAAAGTCTTGGGCTGCACAAGTGCCTGGGCGGAGTCGAATCCGCAGGCACTGCAGGGTTTTGTGAGGGCTGTTGGCCTTGCCTGCCAGTGGCTCCAGGGTGGCCTGGAAAACCGCAGGCAGGCTGCGGCCTGGCTGTCTGCCAGTGACCATGTGAATCTACCGCCAGCCTTGCTGGAAAAAGCCCTGCTGGCCCAGGCGGAAAACGACCAGGGGCCTTTTATCCAGTTTGACGGGAAGCCTGCTGACCACGGCCAACTGAACCTGTTTCAGGCGCTTGCGCTTGAAACCCATGGCTTGGTCAGCAACCAGCCGCCAACGGCTGAAGAATTGTTGTGCAGCCTGAAGCCTTTCGGATTCCAGGCATTTGCAAGCGGCAGGCAAGCTGATTAAACTTTCGAATTCATGTGCTCGCAGTTGGAGTGAAGTATGGGCAGTCGCAGGGGAAAAAGGAACTACAGCGCAATTGGTTTGCTGTTGTTGTTGGGCATGTTCTTCAACCCGGCTGCGAAAGCCGCCACACCGGTGGACGTCGACCAGGCCATTTCCCGCCTGGGCAAGGCGGTGCCCGGTTTGAAGCTGCAGGTTGAACTTACAAAAACCTGGAGCCGGGCCTATATTTCAAACCGGATTGAAGGGGCCTTGCTGACCATGGACCCTGATTTTCTGAGTCGGCTCACGCCAGACGGTGTTCTGTTCGTGATCGCCCATGAATATGCCCATGTCTACCTGGACCATCAGAAAAAGCTTGGCATCAAGGCCATGGAACTGGCTGGCATGCCGACGCCCGACATGGCTTTTGATGCGATTGAGCGCAAGCCTGATGTAATGGAAAAACTGCATGCCATGAACCGGCAGTTTGAGCTGGACGCCGACGAGGCGGCCACCAAGTGGCTGGCCAGCCTTGGCGTGGGTGCCTGCACCGAAGATGTGCTGAAAAGCATTGATGGAGCGGACATGATGATGCCCGTGGTGCCGTCGCACCCCGGGTTCTACAGCCGCAGGCAGGTTATTTGCAGGTCGTGATGAATATTCCTGTTCAGAACCAGAAGTGTTCTTGTTTCAGGTCCATTTCCTTGGCCAGTCGACCGACCTCGATTTCATCACCTGGCTTCATGAAGCTTTTCAATTGAATCGCGGATACCACTGCAGGTCCGCCCTTGTGGCGGAATGCATGTTCAAGCAGGGTCCAGCGGCATAAACGCCGTTCAGAGTCAGTCAATCCACCGGGGTTCAGAACCCGGTTGCCAACCAGGTAGGAGGAAAGCCCTATCCTGGCACCCACCGGTACACCGGCATAGTGACCTTCCATTGCCTTGCAATGAAATTCAATAATGGCGCGTGGCGAAACCCCGAGTAGTTCTCTGCCCAGGTTCTGGGACGCCTCGCCGGCCCTGAACGAGGAGTGTGTGGCGCCCCCTGGCTGCCGGGCATCGGTCATTACCTGGTCGGAAGGAGGGCGGAACATGGTATGGGTATTGGGCTGAGTGTTCATGGAAACGGTCCTTGATAAAATTGGAACAGCTGGAATGAAAGGACCACTTTGTATCTTTCAAAAAAGCCCGGTTCCGCCCACTTTGCCTCTGCTTCCGGATTGCGGGCTTTCAAACGGCCAGCGCCACCCACTCCACCCAGTGGCGTACCTCCACTGTTGCATCGCCCTCGAGGTGCCCAAGACAACCAATGTTGGCGGAGGCAATCGCCTGCGGTTTACCCGCCATCAGGTTGGCCAGCTTGCGTTTTTTCAATTCCTGCGACAGTTCTGGCTGCAATACCGAGTATGTGCCTGCAGAGCCGCAACACAAATGGCTGTCAGCCACAGGTGTCAGCTTGAAGCCCAGGGTGGTCAGCACATTTTCCACCACGCCTTTCAGTTGTTGCCCATGTTGCAGGGTGCAGGGTGGGTGGAAGGCGATGGTGCCGGGAATGCGCTCTTGTTCAATAGCGGCTTTTACCTTGCTTGCCAGTTGGGCCAGGCCTTCCGAATTCTGGCGGGTGATGAACTCGCCAATATCCATTGTTTTGTCGCTCACCAACTTCGCTTTTTCTGCATAGGCCGGGTCGTTT
>DASUDJ010000230.1:0-4911 GCA_036275635.1 Limnobacter sp.
GCCCATGCGAAACAGGTTGCCATTTTACCCGCCCCTTGTGAGGCTGTCGGGCTTTGGCATGCACAGGCCCATGAATGGTTGCTGCAAAGCAACAACCGCTTCTGGATAGGTATCAAGGATGATGAATATCCGGCCAGGCTTCTTGATCTGAAAGATCCACCCCTGATTCTTTTCGGAGAAGGCAACCGCGACCTGCTGAACTGCCGTGCAGTGGCCATGGTGGGCAGTCGGAATGCAACACGGGCGGGGATCGGGAATGCGAATGGATTTGCACAGGCCATCTGCAAGGCGGGCTGGGTGGTGATCAGCGGCCTTGCTGAAGGCATAGATGGCGCAGCCCATGCAGGTGCGCTGCATGCAGGGGGTGGCACGATCGCGGTGCTGGGTTGCGGACCAGACCAGGTTTATCCAAAACACCATGCCGGCCTCAGGAAACATATCCTGGACAGTCACGGACTGGTGCTGTCGGAGTATCCGCCTGGCACGGCACCCCAACCTGCCTTCTTCCCCAGGCGCAACCGCATCATTGCTGCCCTTTCCGATGCCCTGCTGGTGGTCGAGGCGGCCATGCGGTCCGGTTCACTGATTACCGCCCGCGTGGCCAGCCAGTTGGGACGCCCCGTGGCAGCCATACCAGGCTCGATCCACAGCAGCCAGAGCAAGGGTTGCCACGACATGATCAAGAAAGGAGCCATGCTGGTCGAGACCGCTCAGGAACTGCTGGAGGAAGCCAGGGCCACACTGCCTGACAGCAAGATTGAATACGGGACGGCCGGAACACCGGGGGCGGCACTCGGCGCCCCAGTCACAGAGGAAGCCTCCCAGGCTGACCTGACGCCTGACATGAAGCGCATCCTGACCATGCTCGACACCACTGCCCAACATGCTGACCTGTTGGGTCAGGAAGCGGGCCTCGGTGCAGATGAAACACTGGCAGCCCTGACTGAACTGGAGCTGCTTGGCCTGGCACTGGGGGAAAGCGGGAACCGTTGGCTACGCGCAAATGGTGTATTTTAAAAAAGCCCGGAACAACAGCCCAGCGGAAGTTTCTGCGGAAATCCTTGATTTGTTGGAGGCCTGACACTTACACTTCGGCGCACAAGGCCTTGAATTTACACAAACTGACGAGTTGGATTAATTGAGTAGCGAAAACCCCAAAAAATTGATCATTGCTGAAAAACCCTCTGTGGCAGCAGACATTGCGCGCTCGCTGGGCGGTTTTACCAAGCATGATGATTACTTTGAAAGCGAGGATTACGTGCTTTCATCGGCAGTGGGCCACCTGGTCGAAATCAAGGCACCTGATGAATTCGAAGTGAAGCGGGGCAAGTGGAGTTTTGCGAACCTGCCCGTTCTGCCCACTCATTTTGACCTGAATCCAATTGCGAAAACCGAATCGCGCCTGAAGGTATTGAACAGGCTGATCAAGCGAAAAGACGTTGTCGGCCTGATCAACGCATGCGACGCGGGCCGTGAAGGCGAACTGATTTTCCGGCTGATTGTTCAGTATGCGAAATCAAGCAAGCCGGTGGAGCGCCTTTGGCTGCAGTCCATGACGCCTGCGGCCATACGCGATGCATTCAGAAGCCTGCGCAGCGACAATGAAATGAGGCCACTGGCAGATGCCGCAAGATGCCGGTCCGAGGCTGACTGGCTGGTGGGCATCAATGGCACCCGTGCCATGACTGCATTCAACAGCAAGGAAGGCGGTTTTTACCTGACCACCGTGGGCCGGGTTCAGACACCGACGCTGGCCATCGTGGTGGAGCGGGAAGAAAAAATCCGCAAGTTTGTACCTCGCACCTATTTCGAGATCCGTGCCAGTTTTGGCGCCCAGGCCGGCGCCTATGAAGGCAAGTGGTTCGACCGCGACTTCAAGAAGGCGGAAGACCCGGAACAGCGTGCCGACAGGTTGTGGGACGAGGCAAAAGCCAAGGCAATTGCTGCCGCCTGTGACGGAAAACCCGGCACGGTGGAAGAAGAGAGCAAGCCCACCACGCAAATCGCGCCACAGCTGTTTGACCTCACCAGCCTGCAGCGGGAGGCCAACAGCCGCTTTGGCTTTTCCGCCAAGAACACGCTGGGCCTTGCACAGGCCCTGTATGAAAAGCACAAGGTGCTGACCTATCCGCGTACTGACTCCAAGGCTTTGCCGGAAGATTACATGGACACCGTGAAGCAGACCCTGAAAAGCTTCGTGGGACTGGACAGCGGCCATATTGCAGGGGCGTACGGCCAGTTCTGTGAACAGATCCTGAAGAACAGCTGGGTCAAGCCCAACAAGCGGGTGTTCGACAACAGCAAGATTTCCGACCACTTCGCGATCATCCCCACCTTGCAGGTGCCGAAGAGCCTCAGCGAGCCCGAGGCCAAGCTGTACGACCTGGTGGTCAAGCGTTTTCTGGCGGTGTTTTTCCCGCCTGCTGAATACAATGTCACCACCCGAATCACCACGGTGGAAGGACACCCCTTCAAGACCGAGGGCAAGGTGCTTGTCAAACCGGGCTGGCTGGCCATTTATGGCAGGGCTGCTGCGGCAGCGGATGACGACAGCCTGGTGGCCGTGGAGGCTGGTGAAAAGGTCAGCACCGATGAAATTGATGTGCACACCCTGAGCACCAAGCCGCCCCCCCGCTACAGCGAAGCCACATTGCTTTCAGCCATGGAAGGCGCCGGAAAACTGGTGGATGATGATGAGCTGCGGGATGCCATGGGCACAAAAGGCCTGGGCACACCCGCCACGCGGGCAGCCACAATTGAAGGTCTGCTGAATGAAAAGTACTTGGTTCGCGAAGAGCGGGCGCTGGTACCGACCGCCAAGGCATTCCAGTTGCTGACCCTGCTGCGGGGACTGGATGTGGAAGAACTCACCATGCCGGAACTGACCGGTGAGTGGGAATACAAGCTTTCCCGCATGGAAAAAGGCGAACTGTCACGCGAGCAGTTCATGCAGGAAATCGCCAAGATCACGCAAACCATTGTCGACCGGGCCAAGAATTACACGGAAGAAACCATTCCGGGCGATTACGCCACACTGGTTACTCCCTGCCCGAACTGTGGCGGTGTGGTCAAGGAAAACTACCGCCGCTTTGCCTGCACAAAATGCGAATTTTCGATTTCAAAGGTTCCGGGCGGACGTCAATTTGAAGTGGCTGAAGTTGAAAAGCTGCTTCAGGACAGGGAACTGCCCATGCTGGACGGCTTCCGCAGCAAGCTTGGCCGTCCTTTTGCAGCCGTGCTGAAACTGACGGATGAACACAAGCTGGAATTCGACTTCGGTCAACCCAAGGATGACGACAACGCCGAACCGGTGGACTTCTCGGGAGAATCCCGCCTGGGACCCTGCCCGAAGTGCGCCTCCAGTGTTTACGAGCAGGCCACATCCTATGTGTGCGAAAAGTCGGTTGGGCCAACCAAGTCCTGTGATTTCCGCTCCGGCAAAGTCATCCTGCAACAGCCGATTGACCGTGAACAAATGGAAAAACTGCTGCTGGACGGCAAAACCGACTTGCTGACCCGCTTTGTGTCCTCAAAAACACGCAGGGCTTTCAAGGCCTTCCTGGTGAAGAAACCAGACGGTGCAATCGGCTTTGAATTCGAGGCCAAGGCGGAAAAGAAGCCGACCGCTGCCAAGGGCAAGAGCACAAAGGCAAAGGTCGCGAAAGAAACCTCCTGAGAAATTGGCGCGCCGCCTGCAGCGCCCGTTCGAAAGTCAGGGCCATTCACCCGGTGCTACTGATCCGCAATGTCCGCCTGCTTGTTGCCAGGCGCTGGCCGCTGCCTGGCGGCTCGGGGAACGAGGCGGCCCAGCAGCCTTGTTTCAAGGGCATGGCCCAGGCAGCAATCAGCCACCAGCCAGCCGCCCATGGCAGCCCACAAAAGGCCTCGGGATGCGAAACCAGTGCTCATGAACACGCCTGGCCGGTTGGGCACCGGGCCAATCGCCGGCAAGCGATCGTGCCATACCGAGCGCACTGCACAACGGCTTTCCAGCAATTCGCCCAGCGGCCAACCCGGAAAAGCCCGGGCAAAACGTTCAATGTTTTCCTGGTCAGCCTGCGCCGTGGGTTGGAGGTCAAGAACCGGGCGTTCATAGGTGGCGCCCACCACCATCCAGGGCTCAGATGGGGGGGCAATTGCGTAGCTTTCCCCGGACAGTACCAAGCCAGGCTGTTGAACACTGCGCAGCTTGCTGATCTGACCTTTCACCATGCTCACCTGCGCCCCCGGAACAGGTGCGAGCAACAGCGACTGCTCTGCACAGCACACCACCACTGCATCATGCTCAGATTGAAGCCGATCAATCTCTGAAAGCGGGCTGTTGCAATGCAGCTTCAGCAAATCGCCGCAGGCCAGCAAATTGGCCTGCACCCAGCGCCATGGCTTTACCCAGCCACCCTGGGGGAAAAAAAGACCACCCAGCGGTGTGGGCAGGAATTCCCCCGGTTCGGTCCAGCGCACCAGTTCAGTCGGAAAATCGAGCTGTTTCAGGGTTTCCTGCATCCTGTCCCCTTCATCGGGTGGCACAGTCTGCAGGTGGCCAGGCAAGCCCCAGTCCTCACCCTCGGTCATCAGACCTTTGCGGGTCAGTGCCTGCAATGCTGCCACCGTGTGCTGAAAACCAAGCCGGCTCAAGCGGGACAGGGGAGAATCGCCCCGGGTAATGTGCGGATGAAAGGCGCCGACCCAATTGCCCGAGGCGCCAGCAGCTGGCTGACCTGCCGCCTCGTACAAATGCACCTGAATGCCTTGCCGACAAAGGGCCAATGCAACGCTGCTGCCTGCTATGCCTGCGCCCACTACGGCCACGGTGCGGGGCTTTTTCCGGGGAGTTTCAGTCCGCGTCAGGCGCCTGGAATACTCCCTGCCTGGCTCAATCTGCAAAACAAAATCAAACTGACTTTGGAATTC
>DASUDJ010000231.1:0-2238 GCA_036275635.1 Limnobacter sp.
AACTGGAGCGCGTCAAGTTCAAACCTCTCACCATGAAGTCTTCAGAAAAGCCTGCACCCGCAGGCTTTTTTTATTGTTTTTGGTTCAGGTTTGCCCTAATTACGAAGCCTTCCCGCTAGTGACACAATAATTCACAATTGAGTGGCATGTAGCAGTTTCAGCACCTGTACAGCTTGTACCTGAATACGGAGATTTCATGACCGACGTGGTGTTGGAAGCCAGGGAGTTGACCAAGGAGTTCAAAGGGTTCACGGCAGTCAACAAGGTTAACCTGACAGTGCAACGGGGCCATATTCATGCCCTGATCGGCCCCAACGGTGCAGGCAAGACCACCTGTTTCAATCTGTTGACCAAGTTTTTGACACCCACTTCGGGCCAGATCCTGTTCAATGGAAAGAATATTACCCGTGACAAGCCTGCACAGATCGCAAGGCGGGGCGTCATTCGCTCATTCCAGATTTCAGCCGTATTTCCCCACCTGACCGCACTTGAAAATGTTCGGGTTGGCCTTCAACGTACCATGGGTAACTCCTTCCATTTCTGGCAGAGCGAAAGGAGGCTCTCTGTATTGAATGAAAGGGCCATGGAATTGCTGACGCTGGTGGACCTGGCCGGGTTCGCAGACCGGCTCACATTGGATTTGCCCTACGGCCGGAAACGCGCTCTTGAAATTGCTACAACCCTGGGCATGAACCCGGAGCTGATGTTGCTGGATGAACCTACCCAAGGGATGGGACATGAGGATGTGGAGCGGGTGACTCAATTGATTCGCAAAGTGTCGGCCGGCCGTACCATCCTGATGGTGGAACACAACATGAACGTGGTGGCTGGCATCTCAGACCGGATCACGGTTCTGCAAAGAGGAGCTGTGCTGGCTGAAGGCAGTTACACTGAGGTGTCAAGAAACCCCAGCGTGATGGAAGCCTACATAGGATCAAGCACCGATGCGCTGGAGAGCAATCATTGATGCCAGCACCAGCACTTGAAATACAGAACCTCGATGCCTGGTATGGTGAATCACACATTCTTCACCGCCTCAACCTGATCGTGCGCCATGGCGAGGTGATCACGTTGCTGGGCAGAAACGGCGCAGGCCGTACCACCACCCTGCGCGCAATCATGGGTTTGACAGGAAGCCGGAGGGGTTCCATACGAATCAACGGGGTGGAGTCGATTCACTTGCCCACCCACCGAATTGCCCATCTCGGCGTGGGCTATTGTCCCGAAGAAAGGGGCATATTTTCCTCCTTGTCTGCAGAAGAAAACCTGCTGCTGCCACCTTTTGTTTCGAGGGGTGAAAGAGGAATGAGTCTTGAGGAAATCTACGACATGTTTCCAAACCTGGCCGAGCGCAAGAAAAGCCAGGGCACGCGACTGTCGGGCGGTGAACAGCAAATGCTGGCTGTTGCCAGGATACTGCGAACCGGCGCAAAGCTGCTGTTGCTGGACGAGATTTCGGAAGGCCTGGCACCTGTGATTGTCCAGGCCCTCGCCAGGATGATCACAGCCCTGAAGGCCAGGGGCTACACCATCGTGATGGTGGAACAGAATTTCCGTTTTGCCGCCCCCCTGGCAGACCGGTTTTACGTGGTTGAACATGGACAGATTGTTGAACAGTTCGGCGCACACCAACTGGATGAAAAAATGCCCGTGCTGCATTCACTGCTGGGCGTATGAAGAAGGAGAGGATGATGACAACACGGAAGACCGTTTCTGTTGCATTGACTGCAGTGACCGCGATTCTCAGCCTTGCGGCGGTACAGGCACAGGCCCAGATTTCCAACAACACCGTGAAAATTGGCGTGATCACCGACATGTCTGGCCTTTATGCGGATATTGACGGCCCAGGTGGTGTAGAAGCAGTAAAAATGGCGGTCGCGGATTTTGGCGGTGTGCTGAACGGCAAGAAAATTGAAGTGGTGTTTGCTGATCACCAGAACAAGGCCGACATTGCCGCCAGCAAGGCGCGCGAATGGTTTGACACCGAGGGCGTGGACATGCTGATTTCCGGTACAAATTCGGGCACTGCACTGGCCATGGCAAAAGTTGCGGCGGAAAAACAGAAACCAAACTTCGTGATTGGCGCAGGCACTGCAAGAATTACAAACGAGGAATGCAACCCATACAGTATTCACTATGCCTATGACACAGTGGCCCTGGCGAAGGGTACTGGTTCTGCCGTTGTGAAGCAGGGCGGCAAAAGCTGGTATTTCCTGACTGCCGACTATGCCTTTGGTT
>DASUDJ010000232.1:0-2287 GCA_036275635.1 Limnobacter sp.
AGGCTTTGATTCCCGGATTGCTGATTCTGGCTTGGGTCATGCAAAGCGCTAAAGCGCCTTTGCATCGCTTGCTGGCGCAAGCGCCCCTCGCTGCGAATCATCCGGGAAGCCTTGCCTGAAATCGGCAGCCTGAACAGGCACCCCAACCCTTCGTAAGATGCCACTCACGCGCGTTAGAGGTGAGTGACTTAACCATCACCGGAGTGGAAGGCGTGAACCTGCTACTTGGGTATAGCGAGAGCGATGATGTTGCTAGCAAGTCGCAGGTGCTACCCAGGTTTGCGAAAGCGGCATTGCCCTTGCACCGCCATTGAAAGAAAGCCTGCCCGTTTGAATTCACAGCCCATGCTCGGCCTTCAGGCCGACACCGAGGCCCCGCCGCGCTGTTTTGCGGGGCGAAGTGAGTGGTGCTGTGAATTTCAAAAAGGGAAATTCAGGCTTTCTGGCGGAAGAGGGCATGCGCTTTTGCAAACGGAAGTGGCATTGGCTTTCCGCGAACCATAGAGGGCATGCGCTTTTGCAAAGCGGTGTCACTGCCCAAAGCCCGGCGGCTTTTTTCCGAACCCCTGGCTCCAGGCCCAGAAGGCCAGTTCAAAGTCCGTCTGAACTCCTACCTTCTGCCGAATCTGTGAAAGGTTGTTGCTGACTGTCTTGCTGCTGATACCCAGTGCTGCGGCAGCCTGGTCGATCGTGTTGCCTTCCACCAGTAGTCGCACCACATCCACTTCGCGAGCCGTCAGAAGATCGCCACCGGGTGCAATTTGCTCAGGAACCTCTCCGTCAGTTGTTGCAGAGGTGTCCTGCTGTGGGTTGATGGGTTGCTGGGTCTGTTTCTGCACATCTGCTGAAAGGTAGGTTTGGCCCACCAGTGCTTTTCGAATGCCCATGATCAGTTCATCTGGCTCGCTGGATTTCGTGATGTAGGCCTTGGCGCCCTGTTCAAGCGCCTTGGCTGCCACCACCGGGCTGTCATGCATTGAAAGCACCACCAGCGCAAGCCTGGGCCATTTCAGTTGCACGCGGCGAATCAGCTCCAGTCCACTTTGACCAGGCATGCTGATGTCCAGCACCAGTGCATCACAGGCCATTGTTTTAAGCAGGGAAAACGCCTGGTTAGCGTCACCGGCCTCGCCCACGACTGCCAGGTCATGCTCGGAATCGATGAACCGGCGGTAACCTGACCGAACTGCAGCATGGTCATCCACCAGGATGATTCTTGATTCAATTGGCATGATCCGCAGCCTCGATTGGCACGTGGCAGGCCAGCGTAAAATGGCCGTTCCGCATTTGCCATTGAACATGCCCGTTCACACTCGCAATTCGTTCTCGGATGCCAGTCAGGCCCAGGGAAGGCTGAATCATGCCGTCATGCGTTAATCCATCATTTTCAACAATCATCAGGAACTCTCCGTTCGTGGGGTTGGGCCCCGCAAGCACTTTCAGGGTTTTTGTCTGTGCATGTCGTGATGCATTGTTCAAAGCCTCCTGCAGGGTGCGGTACAGTGCAATCGGCGCTTCCCTCGGCAGTTCAGGGTGATTCAATGGCCAGGCAAAATCAACATACCAGCCATGTCGCCGCGACCAGTTGTCCACAAGGTCAAGTGCTGCATCCCGCAGGGACACGTCCAGCAACAAGTGGGGTTTCAGTTCCCTCAGGGAACTGCGCAACCACCCCATCATTTCCAATGCCTGGTCATGCACTGCCTTCGCCGCTTCCCGGTTGTTTGCTTCTGTACTTTTCACCAGAAATGCTGAATTCACGGATATTGAAGTCAGCGACTGTCCGAAATAATCATGCAGGTCCTGTGCGATCGTGGCCCTTTCCCGCTCCTGCAAATCCACCACGCGCTTCAGCAGATTCCTGCTTTTCTGTTGCTCGGAATTCAGGGTCTCGATCAGTTGAAACACGCTGTCGTGTATCTGCTTCAATTCCTGTATCCGAAAATCGGCGGGCATAACATCTGCCATGGCCCGGGGTGTGCCATTCTGCCGACCAGCCGCCTCGTGGTCTTTCAGCCACTGCACTAGTTGCTGCAAGGGGCGGTTCAGGGCAGGTTTTAGCGAATACCACACCACGATCCCACTGCCCGCAGCCATCAACAGCAGCATGCTGCTGATCAGCAGCAGTTCCCTGCGGGTTTCGCGCCGTTCCTTTTCCGCTTTCGTCTCGGCCAGTTGCTGGCGAAGGCGCTGCAGTTCCATGTTGCCCAGTGGCTCTGCCTTTTCCAGTGCACGGTGCAAATCATCCACCAGTTCGGAGGCAGATGAATACTCGGTTTCCACATCC
>DASUDJ010000233.1:0-3420 GCA_036275635.1 Limnobacter sp.
CCTTCACCAAACTGCACATTCGATTCCGTGTGCAGCACCTTTTTCCGCCACAAGCCCCAGGTGTCTTTCGTGCGCTCCCGCACCTGCTTGCCCCGCTCAATCACGATGGGTTTGAAGCCCATCTGCGCCAGCATCATGGCAGCAAAAATGCCGCAAGGGCCAAAACCGATGACGACCGGCCGGATGGCGGGCGCTTCATTCACTTTGGCAACCAGGCGGTATTCCATGTCGGGCGTGGGCCGAATGTGGGAATTGGTGGTGTGTTTTGAAAGCAGGCGGGCTGCAAGGCTTGCGCTGTGAAGCTCCACATCCACGATGTAGACCAGCAGCAGTTTCTGCTTGCGCGCGTCGTAACTGCGCTTGTAGATGGTGAAGCCTTTCAGGTCTTGCGGTGTGATTTTCAGCGTGGACTGAATCAGCGCGGGCAGGGCGTCTTCAGCATGGTCAAGCGGCAGCTTCAGCTCAGACAGGCGGATCATTTCAGGTGTACCTTGTGGATCTGTTTTTCGGATCAAGTCGGCATTCTAAGCTTTTGTGCGCCTGAGCGCACTTGTTACTGCAACTACCACACCCGCTTGCCGTGTTGAACTACACGAAATGAGACGGCCGGGATCAGTCTTTCGCAATCAGTTCAGCGCCGCAACCGGTTTTGTGCCCCTGCAGTGCAATGGCCATGTAATTGTCGGTGACCATGGAAAGGCCCTCTGTGATCGTAAATACATGAGGAGGGCAAAGCGGGCAGGTCACCAGGTCGCCCACCCGTGCTACTGGTCGCCCGTCCACCCTCGTGGTGGGACTGCCGGAAACCACTTCACCACCGTGGCTGGTAATGTCGCCCACCAGGATTTGGGCGCTACCTTGGACTTTCAATCGTGATGTCATCTGGATAAAAAACCTTCAGCTGTTGAATGAAGCTGGGTAATCATCCGAACCGACTGGTTCCGTTCGGGGGTTCAGGTCGCCGCAGCGGCCTCAACAACACAGTGCCGGCGGAGCTTCAACAGGGGTAGGGCATAGCCAAGCGCAAGGCTGGTATTCAGCACTGCGTTTTGCCAGAAGCCGGTGTGCAGCGACATGGCTGTATCCGGAATGAACCACAGCAAGAGCGAGGCAACCAGCATGTTCCACGCTGATTTCAGGCCCTTCGTCAGAAATTGCCGCACCAGCAGCAACATCAACAGGGCCCAGCCTGCGACCACGGAGCCCATGACGGCATGTGCCAGCTTGATGTACTCCCTCGCTTCAGCAGGAAACAGTTCAAACTGGCCAGGGTTGTTGAACATGGCCCAGCCAAATGCTTGTTCAGTGAAGGCTGGCAGAAGCGCCATGACAAGCCCAAAAGCAATGGTCAGCAGCGAGTTAGCCACCAGGCAGTGCACCCAGAAAGCGGGCAGGGTAGTGGCAGAAAAACGGCTTGTTTCATTTGTGGACATTGTTCAAGGCGCCTTTGAAAAACTGGGAAACCTGATTCTCTGCGGTGCAGGTTATTGAATCAATTACCTTCGGGGTAATGGCATGCGCGCTGATTCATGGCAGTATTTCGGCATGAACAATCCATCCATTCATTCGCAGGCGGGCTCCCGGATTCGGGAGTTGCGCCTGTCGCAAAAGAGAAGCCAGCTGGAACTGGCCATGCAGGTGGGCATGTCCCAACGGCATTTGAGTTTCATGGAAACCGGCAAGGCCAATGGCAGCCGGGAAATGCTGCTTGCACTGATGGATGCGCTGGATGCACCCCTGGCGCAGCGGAATGAAGTGCTGGTGGCCGCAGGTTATGCTCCGCTGTTCGACAATCGACCTCTTGACCATGCAGACATGGGGCCGGTGAATCACATCCTGGATGTTCTGCTGAACAGCGCGCCTGCAGTGCCCGCCATGTTGCTGGACAGCCAATGGAACCTGGTGAAAGTCAATCCAGCTTTTCTGAAACTGTTGCAACTGCTGCAGTTTGACCTGGAAGCAGTGCAGCAGCCCGTCAATCTGCTGCAGGCCATGATGGCTGAAGGCGGGCTTGCTGCCCGCCTGATCAACAGGGATGAAGTGCTTTCCGAAATATTGCGCAGGGCCCAGCGGGAGGCGGTCAATGTGCCTGCGCTTTGCAGTGTGCTGAGTGGATTGCCCAGGCTGCAGTTGAAAGCCTTGAAGCATGGGTATCCTCAACGCCCGCCTGGCCCGACTCTGGTTACCCGTTTCAACAGCACCGCTGGAGCACTTCAGTTCATCTCCACCTTTACTACATTCGGTGCACCAGTTGACATCACGGCTGCATCACTTCGCATCGAACACCTGTTTCCTGCAGATGATTTCACTCGGTCGGTGTTGTCATGACCAAGGGCCTTCTGTACCTCGGCGCTGTACTGGTGTGCGTTTTGCTTGCGTGGTGGTTCCTGCAAAAACCCAGCCACAACCGCCCCTGGGCAGATGATGTGGCTCGCCTGCTGCATGCTGAAATCAAGGGTGATGCGGTGGTGCTGCACAATGTGCGCAATTTCGAATGGCGCACCGAAACCGACTACACGCCGCGCTGGGAAACCCGCGAATATGATTTGGGCACCTTGAAAAGTGCAGATTTGGTGATGTCTTACTGGATGGGCCCCCACATTGCCCATACACTGGTTTCCTTTGGGTTTTCCGATGGGCAGTACCTGACTTTTTCACTGGAAATCCGCAAGGAACAGGGCGAAGCGTTTTCAGCCTGGAAAGGTTTTTTCCGGCAGTATGAAGCGGTGCTGGTGGCTGCAGATGAAGCAGACATCATTCGCACCCGCAGCAATGCCCGTGGGGAAGAGGTTTACCTGTACCGCCTGGCCATTGCACCGGCTCAACTGAAAACCCTGTTTCTGGCCTACCTTGAAAAGGCGGATGAAATAGAAAAGGCCCCGGAGTTCTACAACACCCTGACAAGCAACTGCACCACCGTGGTTTATGACCTGGCCAAGCGGATTGAACCAAAACTGCCGCTGGATTACCGCCTGCTGGCCAGCGGGCATTTTGCTGAATATGCCCATGAACAGGGCGGGCTGGTACCGGGTTTTACTTATGCGGAGTTGCAGCAGAGGGGTTACATCGTGAACCGTGCAAAGGCGGCTGCCCCTGGTGAAAATTTCTCGCAGGTGATTCGCCGGGGTGTTCCTGGTGCCTGATGCCGGGTACCGGAAACAGGCAGGCTGCAATCAATACTTAACGCTGGCAACCGCCAGACCAACGTGGGTCGTCCAGACGAAAGCTGCGTGGCTTCAGGTAGTCTTCCGGGTCGCGCAGGTAATCCACCTCGGGCGGGTTTGGCAGCCTGCTGACCGCATCCAGCCAACTGTTCTCATAGGCTGAAGCCCCCCCGCCAATGCCGGGTGTCCATGCATCATGATGGCCCGGCAAAGTCAACTTCGGCTTGGCCAATGCCACATAGGCCAGTGCATCCCT
>DASUDJ010000234.1:0-4417 GCA_036275635.1 Limnobacter sp.
CAGCGTGACGGGCAGAATACCTGCAGCGCAATGGGCCATCAAGACCGGTAATTACACCGACACGGTAGTAATCACGGTCACCTTCCCCTAGGAGGGCATGATGATGCGAAATCGATTCCTGTGTGCATGTGGCGGACTGCTGATCCTGTTCTCCCAGTCTGCCCTGGCATTTGGCGTGGCGGTCAGCCCCACGGCAGTGATGCTGGATTCCAGGACATTGTTCGGTCATGTTGAACTCAGCAACACCTCCTCGCAACCGCGGATGTTTGCGGTCGAGTACGAGGATGCAGCATTGGCTGACTGTTTCAGGGTGTCTCCGCGTTCAATCAACATTGCTGCAGGGCAAACCCAGGTTGTCCGGTTCCAGTTCACCTGTGCTGCTGAAAAAATGCCTGCGGCGCCGATGGTTTTCCTGATGGAGCAGCCGCAGGCCAGCCAGGTGCTGGCTGTGACCCAGCTCGATTTTCGCCTTCGACTGGGTTTGAAGGTCAGGCTACAGACCAATCCGGTCCAATCCCTTTTTTAGGAAATCAGGCGGATGCGCACGCCCGGTTTGGCCATGCGCAGCCGGACTCTTTCAGTGACCCTGTCCGTCGCCGGCCTGCTTGCCTCGCCAGTGTGCGCAGGTGGCGACACCCTGCTTGAAAATGGCCTGCTGGAGATGCGGTATGCCGATGGGGTGAGTCGCCCTGTGCAGGTTGCCTGGGTAAGGCCGACGCAGCCGTCTGAATGCGGCACACTGGCTCACAGGTTGCGCACAGAAGAAGGGGAAGAGTTCTGTGGCAGTTTCATACCCGGGCGAATGGAATTCAGGCTTCCAGAGCAGGCGGGGGGCAGAAGTCAGCAAATTGGACGGAATGGTATCGAGGGCTTTTCGCTTCCCGCCGAAAGGACAGCCCTGCTGGCCTACCAGTTGCTTTCAACCCCTGATGGGCCAGATGCCGCATATCGCCTGGTTGCCAATCAAAGACCAGGCCTTCAATGGGTCGGCAGCAGGAACGGATCGATTGCCCAGGGGCACCTGGTGTCGTATCAGCTGGACACGGAAGTCCACGGCAGCAACACGAGCCTTGTCCTGAAAGAACTGCGGCTTGGCCAGATGGTCATGGATTCAGGCCCACTTGCGGCTGCACTGGGTCAGGGCCTGGAGTGGCGGAAGGCGGGCAGCATGAGCCAGGACAATGTGCAGGTGTTCAAGGGGCGATTGCTGAGTGATGCAGATTTGACAGTGCTTGTGAACAACGAGGCCCGTGCCAATCTGAGTGCACAGGCAGGTGAAGTGTCGGTGTTCAACATTCCCCTGTTTGAAGGCAATAACGAGGTCACTGTTATTTACCGCAATGAAAGAGGCGAGCTTGTACAGACCAGCCGCAACATTTTTTTCAGCCAGGCGCTGTTGCCTGAAGGCAAGTGGACCGGCTCGGCCGGAATCTATCATGATCAGCGACTGCGACACTGGGCGGCCCAGGCCCAGCTTGAGCAGGGCCTGACGGAGCGGCTGACCGTTCAGGCCGGTGCCCGGGTGAACATGAACCCGGAAAGTGCGATCAAGGTGATGAATGGATCCGGGATTCAAATGCGCCTGCGTCCTGCTGAATTTGCCCTGTCGGCTCGAAGCCACGTGGGGGGCGGCTTCCTGAGTGCAGGCCTTCAAACCGAGACTGCGTATGGTCCCGGAATTCAGCGATTGGGTTATGCCCGGGGTACCCATCTTTTTTATGCAGAGAAGTCCTTTGGCCCAGCCAGGCTGGGCGCAGCATTCGAACCCTTTTACACCTTGCAGAACACGGTGCTGGCCCTGCCGTCGATGTTCCAGGGGGTTCGCCTGGGGTTCGCCAGATCTGTTGACGGGCCAGAACAGGAGTTCACCGTATCGAAGGTGATGCGCCTTGACAGCATGCAGGGTGGTTTTTTGAGTCTCTACTGCAGGTTGGGTGTGGATGCGTCAGGTGCGGACAACAGCTTTTGCGGAATGAATGCCAACATCGCAATTGGACAATCGCCATTCAGCAGCAAAAGTGGGCCACAGCCCCTGCTGGCTGGCATTTCACTTTCGAGGGCAGACAATGCGGGGCAGGGTGCGGGCAACAGTCAGGCCACCATCAATGGATTCATGCAAACCCGCGACAGCTATGCCCTGGTTTCAAGGGGGCTGCGTTTTGTACGTTCCCGGCATGATTTTCAGAATTTCTCATTGCAAGGCCAGTACGACAGCCAGGGAAACCTGCTGGCGGGAGCATCTGGCCTGGTGGGTCTTGATTACGGCCGGTCTCCCCGGGTGATTGGCTTTCTGCCCAACAATCCTGATCTGCCCGGCGAGGTACTTGTGGCCATGGATTCAATCACGCCGGCCACTGACCGCAGCTATTCTGCGGTTCAAACCCGCATCAATGGCGTGTTGAGCACTGGGGGCCTGAATGCGGGTGCAATTGTGGGCCAGACCAACAATATCCTGGTGAATCCGGAATCTGTCAGCATGGATTCCGAGTTGCCCGCCCTGCGCCTGAAGATTTCTCCCGCCCTGCCGGGTATTTACAAGGTGGGAGCCAGCAAATGATCCGACTGTTGCACCTGCTGACCATTCTGGGTGGCCTGGCCTGCAGTTCTGCCTGGGGTCAGACTGCAGTCGGCGGCTGCAACTTCATGCTGACCTCCCAGGCCAGTCTCAGTTACAACGTGGTTTCGCCTGCACAAAGCCTTGCCTCATCCCTGAACATCAACTGTTCAGCCATACTGAATGTCCTGAGCAGCTACACCTACACTGTCAGCTATGGTTCGGGCTCTTCGGGGGATGTAGGAAACAGGACGATGCGTCATTCCAGCGTACCGGCTTCGGTTCTGGCCTACACGCTGAGAAGCAGCAGCAGTGCGAGTTCCACCTTGCTGGGAAATGGCGCATCGGGCACATCAACACAAACCGGAACACTGAATTGCCTGGCCGCCTTGCTGGGTGTTTGCACGCTGGGCACAACACAGGCCACCGTTCAAAGCTGGCTTCATGTCCCGGCACGCCAGTTCGCCAGGCCCGGAAATTACTCTGACAGCATTGTAGTGACTGTTACAGTCAATTAGCGACATTTTCTGATCACCCCCCATATTTTAGCGGATCGACTGTTCAAACCGTCTTATATATATTCTGCCAAGGTAAACCATTGAAAGTACGGAAAAGTGAGTCAGCCCCTTCAGGAAACAGCCAGCTGTTCAATTGATGCCGAAACCTTCCTGCGCAAGGTCACCGGCAGCGAGGCATTCCGGCAGTCGCCAAGGCTGCAGCGCCTGTTGAGCTACATTGTTCAGCACAGCCTGCAGGGCAAAGGCAACCGCCTGAAAGGCTACAACATCGCTGTCGATGTCTTTGACAAGCCGGCAGACTTTGATCCGGCCACCAGTGCCCTGGTGCGGGTCGAAATTGGTCGCCTTCGCAGCAAGCTGCTTGAGTATTACTCGGTGGAGGGCCGGCATGATGCCCTGCGGATAGAATTGCCCAAGGGCAATTATGAAGCCCGCATCCTGGATGGCTACACAGCGCCTGGATTCAGCCCTGTACCACTGGCACCGACCCGCCAGACCCAGGAGGACAAGCCCTCTATTGCCGTCATTCCCCTGAAAAACCTGTCCGGTGATGAAAGCCAGAGCTGGTTCGCTGATGGCCTGACCGAGGACCTGGTCACGGACCTGTCCAAGATATCCGGCCTGCGGGTGTGCTCAAGGCATTCCTCATTCAAGTTCAGGTTGTTTGATCACAAGGATTTGTCCAGCGTAGCCACCCAGCTCGGCGTCAGGCATGTACTGCATGGCAGTGTACGTCGAAGCCCTTCAATGATCCGGGTGAACGTGGAGCTGACCGACAGCCTGACTGACCAGCAGGTGTGGGCAGAGCGCTATGACCTGCCTGCAGACGATTTCCTGACAGTGCAGGCCAGAGTCACCGAAAAAATCGTGAAAGCCCTGGCGGTAAACCTGAGTCCGTTTGAAGAATTGCGACTGGGACATGCGGGTACAGCCTACACTGAGGCCCATGAGGAAGTGATGAAAGGGCTGGGCTATTACTGGCAGTTCAAGCCTGAATACAATGAAAGGGCGCAGTTTCACTTCCGCAGGGGAATTGAGATTGATCCGGAGTATGCAGGTGCCTACACCTGGCTGGCCCGAAGCCTGGTGTATGGCTACACCATGAGGTGGCCAGGTACCAGTCTGAACTCGCTTGATGAGGCCAACACCTTGCTGGCCAGGGCACTTTCCCTGGACGGGCTTCTGGCTGATGCGGTGGCTGTTCAAAGCTGGGCACACCTGTGGTCACACCGTTACCAGCTTGCGCAGGAGTTCGGTGCAAGGGCGGTGGAACTGGATCCGAACAATGCAGATTGCCACATGTTCTATTCCATCATCCTCAGCATGACCACGCACACGGGGGTTG
>DASUDJ010000235.1:0-2814 GCA_036275635.1 Limnobacter sp.
GAACAAGGTGAACATTGACCTGTTGGGCCAGGATGACCTCAGTTCAGAGGAAACCCTGCAGATTCCGGCTTTCCGGGTGGGCGGAAACAATGAACTGGCATTTTCTTTTGGCTTCATGCCGGAAGGCACCCGCAGCGCCTGCACCCAGGTACCCCAGGTGGCCAGGGGCGCCATCGACCCAGGCTCCACAATTGATTTTTCAAAGCTGCCCCACTACACCCGGATGCCCAACCTGACTGCCTTTGCAAACGGGGGTTACCCTTTCAGCATCATGGCAGACCTGTCGGACACTGCAATTGTCCTGCCTGCCAAACCCACTCCACTTGAGACACGAAGCTACCTGAACGTGATGGGCCTGTTCGGTCAGTGGACCGGGCTTCCGGCGCTGCGGGCCACCGTGATTGCTTCCGACAAACCAGAGGGAATCGGAGAGCGGCACTGGCTGGCACTGGGCACAACAGAGCGCCTGGGCTGGCTGGATGCTAGCAGCATGAACCTGCCCATGGTCCTTAACAGCACTGAGCGCAGCCTGGGGCTTCCATCCGCACTTCGCTGGCTGAAAGGAATCTGGCAGAACGAATCGGAATTGAAAACCGGTGATCAGGCCCGGGTACTTGTTCAGACTTCGGGTTCACTTGGTGCGATCATGGGATTCGAGTCGCACTTGCAGGATGGCAAGGCAGGCCTTGTGATCACCGGCACAGACCCCGAAAGCCTTGAAAGGGCCGTGGCCGCCCTGTCCAACTATGCAGATGTGGCGAAAATCAATGGCAGCGTCAGCCTGATCCGGGGCGACGACATCCAGAGTTTCAGCCAGGGGGAAACCTATATCAGTGGCGCGCTGCCCTGGTGGCTGCGCCTCCGGATTGCGTTTTCGGAGTACCCCGCCCTGATTGCAGTGGCAGGCGCACTGGCTGGCGTCATCCTGGCAATCCTCGCGTATGGCTGGCTGTCAGGCCGGGCATCCCGACGAACTGGAGGCGACTGATCATGAAGCGTTTGACCAAGGCACTGCAGTACTTTTGCGCCAGCAGCCTGCTGCTGATTGCCAATGCAGCGGGCAGTGCTGAACAGGCTGGCGGATGGCCGGCCTGGGAGGGGTTCAAACGCGCATTCGTCAGCCAGGACGGCCGGGTGGTTGACCACAGTCAGGAAGACCTGCGCACCGTGTCGGAAGGTCAGTCCTATGCCTTGTTCTTTGCACTGGTCGCCAGGGACCGCAGGGCATTCGACCTCATGCTGAAATGGACAGAAAACAACCTCAGTTCCGGTGACCTGGGCAGGCAACTGCCAGCATGGCACTGGGGGCGAAAAAATGACGGTTGGGGCGTTATCGATTCCAACAGCGCATCGGATGCTGACCTGTGGATTGCCTACGCCCTGCTGGAGGCCGGTCGCCTGTGGTGCCACGAGCCTTACACCGCCAAGGCCCGTGCACTGGGTGAACTGATCCTGAAAAATGAGAGCCTCGAGGTCAGTGGCCTGGGCCTGAGCATTTTGCCTGGCCACAGCGGCTTTGTGCTGGCAGATGGCACCGTGAAACTGAACCCGAGTTATGTGCCGCCATTCCTGATGGCCCGCTTTTCAAATGCCTGGGCGGACGACACCCGCTGGGCCAGGGTTTACCTGGCCAGTGTCCGGCTTTTGCTTGACTCCGGCCGAACAGGCAGCTATCCGGACTGGGTGCTGTACAGGAATGGCCAGATGAGCCTGCCACTGGATGAGCGGCGGGGTGACTATGATGCAATACGCACTTACCTGTGGATTGCAATGAGCCACCCGGGCAGCCCCACCACCGCCCCGTTGATGAAACAGCTTTCTCCGCTTGCGGCCCTGCTGATGAAACGCCAGCACATGCCGGAATGGATAGAACCTCTCAATGACCGGTTTTCACCGGAGGCAGGCCCGGCGGGTTTTCAGGCAGCCACCGCCCCCTTCCTGCAAGCGGCAGGTGCGCCGGGGCTGGCAAAGGCATTCCATGCAAAAAGCCTGAGAACTTCCGACCCGAAGGCCTGGCTGAAGTACGGTTACTACAATGGTGTTCTCAGCCTTTTCGCACAAGGCTACATGGACAGGCTTTACCAGTTCAACCCGGTGGGTGAACTGCTGCTCCGGGGAAAGGAAATTGGCCGCTGTGACTGATAAAAACAGCCGCAGGCCATCCAGGGCGCCTTTCATTGGCCGCCTGCTGCCCGTTTTTCTGCTGCTGGGGCCGGTGTTTCCAGCAGCCCTGGCCTTGCCGGCCCCGGAAACCTCAACTGCGGCCCAGGTGGACATTCGCGCCCTGGATGACAAGGGCATTTACTGGTATGAGCGCCTGCGATTCGACCTGGCGTCCCAGGCCTTCAGCAGGATATTGTTGCTGGACCCGACCAATGCCTCCGCATTGCGGTGGCAGGGGTTGATCAACCTGGCCAATGGTGATGTACAGGCGGCCACGGTGTGGCTGGGTAAGCTGCGTTCGCTTCATGGGCAAAGCGCCTACACCACCGAACTTCAACAGGCCATTTCTTTGGCCTCTGAAAAGCGCCAGCAATTGGCGGAGCTGCGTTACCAGGCCTCCAGTGAGAAAGTGCCCGGCGACCTTCCCCAACGCCTGTTGAAACTGTTGCCCCAGGCGCCCCTGGGAGAGGCAGCGCAGCAGATCTACAGGCTGATGAAAAGCACTCCCGAAGGCGCTGCACTTGCGCGAAGCCAGGTCAGCCGCCTTGCTGCAAACTTCCCGGAGGACCGGCGCTACCGCAGCCTGCTGGCTGAACTGGGTGGCGCGGCAGTTGCAGACCGTTCTGCTGCACCCCGGGCTGCAGCCTCCAC
>DASUDJ010000236.1:0-3896 GCA_036275635.1 Limnobacter sp.
TGCCGCAAGGCGAGCAGGCGATCCGCAATGCCCGTTTTCAGGGCCTGCAGGCCACAGGGCCCGCCCTGTACCTGAATGCAGTCACTGGCCAGCCATGGCCTGCCGGTGACAGGGAGATGGCCCTTCAACTGGCTGAAATGCACACAGGCCTGAAACGTGGTTCCGTGGAGGAAATCAGTCTCGTGACGCGCTTCGGCGGTGATTATGATTTTCGCAACAAGCGTCTGCCTGTCTGGAAGCTGGTGTACGGTGCGCCAGTGAATGAAAGCATTTTCATTGACACGGCAAGCGGCATGCTGGTGGATCGCATCGCCCACAGTGCAAGGCCAGAAATCTGGAGTTTCAGCATGCTGCACAAGTGGAATTTTCTGGGTGTAGCCGGCCGCAACATCCAGAATGGCGTGATGTGCCTGGCCGTGATGCTCATGCTCCTGACTGCCTTCCTTGGCTTGAGAAGCCGCAGGCGGTGAGGAAAACCACTTTGCTCACCAAAGCAGCCTTCCCACGCTGAATCACCATTTCATCTCGATCCCGGCATACAGGCTGCGCCCCTCACCGGGCGCAAACTGGTCGGAGTCTGCCCGGTTCGCATTCACAATCACGCCCGTGGTTGCTGCATGGGTCTTGTCCGCCAGGTTTCGGGCATCCACAAACAAGCGCAGCGTGTTGCTGAAGCGGTAGGACGCATTCAGACCCAGCAAGAGATAGGGGTCTGTCGTCAATGTGTTCTGCAAATCCACGAAATAGCCCTGCGGCACATATTCAATATTCGGGGACACAGTCCAGCCGGCTGCATGAACATAGTCCAGTTTCGCGCGCAGGTACTGTTCCGGAATCCCGGGAATCGAGTTATTGCCGTATGCACGGTCATTCCTGAAACGGAAGCGTCCTGCCGTGTAGGCCACTTGCCAGTTCAACTGGTCTCCAGGCTCCACCAGGTTCCTGCCGGCTGAGCCGGACAGGCCCAATTCCAGCCCCTGGTGGCGGGTGCTGTCCGCATTCAGGATTGCCGGTTGCTGGTTGGGCAACAGGTAGCTGACGAATTCATTCCGAAGCCTGCTGAAGTAGGTGCTGATGTCATACCTGATTTCCCCGGCCTGGCCACGGGTGCCCAGTTCGAATGTGGAAGACTCCTGCGCCTGCAGGGCCCGGCTCGGACTTGTTTCGGAAAAGGTGGGCGGCTCGAATGCCCGGCTCAGGTTGGCATACACCTGTGTTGCTGCATCCGCTTGCCACAGCACACCGGTTTTCGGGCTGAACTGCACATAGCGTCGTTCATATCCAGCATCCCCATTGCTCGGGATCTGGTCATTCGAGGTGCGCTTGGCATGGGTGTACTGCAGGCCATTGATCCATTGCACCTCGCTGTTCACATGCAGTCGGCTCTCACCATGCAGTTCCAGGTTGTCAGCCTGCCAGGTGTCATCACTGCGAATGCTGATCGCCCGGCCCTGCTGGTGGTTGAACACCTTGGCTGCAGTCAGGCCCTGGACCAGGTTGAACCCCAGAGTCGACTGGTGACGATAGCCTGCAATCTCATGCTGTGCCGTGCGGTTACCAAACAGGCCAATGTCACGGGTCTGCTGGTCAATCAATCCAAACGGCAGTGGGTGGTACAGGTTCTTGTCCACCGCATAGGCGCCGGCATTGTATTCAGTCCCGTCTTCTGAAACCCAGGTGGTCTTGTTCGCCAGTCGGGTAATCAGGAAGTCACGCTGAGCATTGGCTGCAGCCGAGGATGCATTGGCCTGGCGCGGGTTGGCTTGCAGTTGTGCCTTGGTCAGGTTGCCAGGCAGTTCCTGGTTCATGTCACCATGAATGATGTAAAAGCGGCTTTCCAGTCGGGGAGTTATTTTCAGGCCGATGTTTGCATTCAGCCGCGTGTTTTTCTGTTGGCTGAACTGGCGAAATCCATCAGACCGCACTTGCGACAGCGATGCAAAATAATCCCACGGCCCCAGCACATCGCCTGTCTTGAATTGCAGTCTGCCGAACTCGTTGCTGCCCGCATCCGCGCGCAAAGTACTGTGGGGCGTGGTGTAGCCGGTGGGCGTCACGAAATTGATTGCACCGCCCAGGCTGGCAGCCCCGTACTGCAATGCATTGGCACCCTTGTACACTTCCACATGCTGCAGGGCCAGTGGGTCAATGTCCTGAAAATCCGAACTGCCATCGGCCAGGTTGATCGGAATTCCATCCTGCAACAGGCGAATGCCACGCAGGTGAAAGGTGCGTGACAAACCCGAGCCGCGTATGCTCAGGCGCGACTCCTCATTCACCCGGCTCTGTGCAAACACGCCTGGCGTGTAATCCAGCATGTCCTTGATGGTCAGTGCCTTGCCTGCCTCAAAGCTTTCTGCAGCCACCACTGCTGTGCCGCCGGCAGTCTGCGACAGTTTGTCCTGCGCCACCCTCAGGCTGGCTGCGCTCAGGGCTTCACGCTCTGCAGCCACTTGTACGGTATCCAGCGCCACCCGATCATCAAGCGCCTGCTGGCCCCAGGCGTTCTGAATGCAGGGCGTGAACAGCGCCAGGAAAGCCAGATGAAGGGGTTTGAGATGAAAAGGCAGCGGGCAATCATGGTCTGAAAACATGGGGAGGTACAAGAGGCTTGATCAACAAGCCCGGTTTATACCCCCGCATCGGTTTTGCAGGAATGCGGCATATTGTCGCAGATTGCCCGGTCTTCACCTTGCTGTGCGCACTTTCACGTGAAGACTCCTAAAATGTCCCCATGAGCACATCTCCTGATTACGACCGCAAATCCCCGCCCCCCGGGCCTGCACACCTGCGGGTCAATCCCAAGGCAAAGGTGCGAAGGGCAGGTCACTGGTTGAACTCCTGGATTGAAGGCCTTACCGATCAATCCGACCTTTCGGTGCGGCGCCAGCAATTGTCCACCGTGGTGTGGATGCGTCTTGCAGCATTGCTGGTGCAGCTGGGCCTGCTGGCCGTGGTGGGGCTGGGTCTGAAGGTTGCCCTGCCATGGCCTGTGCTGGTGTTCATCCTCGCCTCCCTGGCTGTGTTGAATCTCGTCACCTGCATGCGGCTGCGCCAGGGTCATCCCGTGGGCAGCTTCGAAGTGGCGGCCCAGCTGTTTGCCGACCTGGCCGCATTCAGTTTCATTCTTTACTTCACCGGTGGCGTCACCAATCCGTTTGTTTCCCTGTATTTGCCTTTGCTGGGCCTTGCTGCTGCCCTGTTGCCCTGGGTCCAGGTGGCCTTCCTGGCCCTCTTCAGTGTGCTGGCCTATACCCTCCTGATGAGCAACTATCTTCCTCTTGTGCTGGCCAATCCGGAGGACGGTGTGCATTTTCACCTGGTGGGCATGTGGATCAACTTCCTGGTCAGCGTGCTCATCCTGGTGGGCTTCGTGGCGCGGCTCAGTTCATCCATCCGCCATCGCGACCAGGCGCTGGGGCAGGCCCAAAACCGCCTGGCCAGTGAATCCCGCCTGGCTGCGCTGGGCAACCAGGCCGCATCTATCGCGCACCAGCTGGGTACACCCGTGTCCACCATCGCCACCATCATTTCTGACCTGAAGGAAGAGCCAGCACTTCAGCAGCATGCGCAGGACCTTGCAATCCTTCAAGCCCAGGTGAAGTCCATCACCGACACGCTTTCGCAATTGCGTGCCCAAATCGAATTGAATCCGAAGCAGGAAGCGCAAGCGCAGCCAGTCCAGCCGCTGGATTGGCTGAACAGCAGCCTGGCTGCCTGGCGGAACAGGCATCCCCAGCAGGAAGTGCATGTCGAACCGGTTATTACCCAGTTTCCTGAAACCGTTCTTGCCCGTAAGGATCTGCTTGACCTTGGCCTGGTCACCTTGCTGGACAATGCCACCCAAAGCCAGTTGCGCGCCGGTGTGGCCTCTGCCCTGCAGGTCGGGCTGCATT
>DASUDJ010000237.1:0-4015 GCA_036275635.1 Limnobacter sp.
TTGACGAGCGCAGGCCAAGCCTGCGATACCCGCACCGATGATTGCTACTCTCTTGTTCAATCTTTTTTACCGCCTGTACTGCTGGGTGTGAGGGCTGGACAAGCCTCAACTGCTGCTTTCTTCCATCGGCCAGTCACGGATATAGCCTTTCAGCATCTTGTTCTCGAAGCCCTGCTCTTCAAGCACTGCCTTGGCCACATCATGGAATGAAATAACGCCACACAATGTATTCCCGTCCATCACGGGCAGGTAACGCTGGTGGTTCTCAAGCATGAGTTTACGCAGTTTGTCGACTTCCATATCCAGCGTGGCCACAGTTGGAGAGGTGTTCATTACCTCACGGACCACGATTTCCGCAACCGGTGGCGTCGGGCCGGTGCGGTGTTCCTTCTGGCGCTTTGCCAGCACGCGAATCACTTCCCGGAAAGTCACGATGCCAGCCAGTGCTCCCTTGTCCATGACGACCAGGGAGCCCACATCATGTTCGGCCATGGTAATGACACAGTCTGACAGATGGGTTTCAGGAGTGACGGTGAATAGAGTATTCCCTTTAACTCTCAGCACTTCTTTGACTTGCATCGCAAACCTCCTAGAATGTTCTTGTCGTAGTTCAGTCATCCTACCTGAAATGACGCCGCTTTCAAGCGCAAATTTTTCAGGGAAAGGCAGGCCTGATGCGGTCCGTCACCATGGCGAACAATGAACAGAAAATTGATACGGAGACAGAAAAAATGCCAAAAACCGGAAACAGGTTTCAGACCTTCGCTGATTTTTATCCTTTCTACCTGGCCGAGCACAACAACCTGATCTGCAGGAGACTGCATTTTGTGGGATCGACAATAGCGCTGGTTTGCCTGTTCAAGTTGCTGACCACTGGCCAGCCGATCTGGCTGCTGTACGGCTTGCTGGCGGGCTATGCATTTGCCTGGGTGGGCCACTTCTTTTTCGAGAAGAACCGGCCTGCCACATTCAAATACCCGCTTTACAGCTTCATGGGTGACTGGGTGATGTACAAGGACATCCTGACACGGAAAATTCCGTTCTGATCGACCAATCAGTCTTTCTTGTCGAACGGGTTCACATTGCTGCGGAATTCAACCCGCAGCGGCGTGCCGTCCAGCTTGAAGCGCTCGCGGATGCGGGTTTCCAGGTAACGCTTGTAGTTGTCGGGAATGGCGTCCAGCGCAGTACCATGCACAATCACGATTGGTGGGTTCTGACCGCCCTGGTGTGCATAGCGCAGCTTCGGCCTGAAAATACCTTTCCGCGGTGGCTGCTGGTGTTCCACGCATTCCTGGATAAGGCGGGTCAGCTTTGGTGTGGACAGCTTTGCAAATGCTGCCGCATGTGCTTCATCCACGGATTTCATCATGGCTGCAATGCCAAAGGGCTTGGTGGCTGATACATAGTGAAACTTGGCGTAATTCAGGAAAGTCAGCTTGCGCCCTACTTCCAGCTTGATGCGTTCCTTGCGGTAATCATCCAGGCTGTCCCACTTGTTCACGGCGATTACCAAAGACCGGCCTGCTTCCACGATGAAACCCGCAATCGAGGCATCCTGATCGGAAATATCCTGCTGGGCGTCCAGCATCAGGATGACCACATTTGCATCTTCAATCGCCTGCAGGGTCTTGATGACCGAGAACTTTTCCACCGACTCGAACACCTTGCCGCGCTTTCGCAGGCCGGCGGTGTCAATCAGGGTGTACGGCTTGTTGTTGCGTTCAAAGTCGATGTAGATGCTGTCACGGGTGGTGCCCGGCATGTCAAATGCAATTACCCTTTCCTCGCCCAGCAGGGTGTTCACCATGGTGGATTTGCCCACGTTTGGACGACCGGCAATTGCCACCTTGATGCGGCGGCCACCTTCTTCATCTTCCGGCAGCACAGGCAATTTTTCGCAGGCCATGTCCATCAACTGGCGCACGCCGTCGCCATGGCTTGCAGAAATGGTTTCAGGTTCACCAAGGCCCAGCTCGAAGAAGTCGGCAGCGGCCATTGAATGGGTAAAGCCCTCGGTCTTGTTCACGACCAGGATGACTTCACGCTTGGCCTTGCGAAGTTCGGCAGCAATCACGTGGTCATGGGGGGTAACGCCCTGGCGACCATCCACCAGGAACAGGACAAGGTCTGCTTCAACAATGGCTTGCCTGCTCTGCTTGGCCATTTCAGCATAAATGCCGTCCTTGGCCACCGGCTCAAGACCCCCAGTGTCGACCACCAGGTATTCTCGCGGACCGATCCGCCCGACACCATAATGACGATCCCGGGTCAGGCCAGGTTGATTCGCCACAAGGGCATCCCTTGTCCGGGTAAGCCGGTTGAACAAGGTGGACTTGCCCACATTCGGGCGCCCAACAAGGGCAATAACAGGTTTCATGTTTGACTTTTACTTAACGTACTGTAATCAGGGCCAGGTTGCCGCCGCGTGACTGCACCAGCAGCCCGTCGGTCTCGGCCGCAGCAGGCGGGCTGGTGAAAGCCTTGGAGCCGACCCGGGTTCGGGCCAGTGTTTTGCCATTGTCGCGGTCGACCAGGTGGACATAGCCCTCAAAATCACCAACAGCAGCAGCACGCCCTATTACAGCCGGCGTGGTGGGTTGACGCCGCTGGAAAGTGTCAATTCGCCAGGCCTGCTTGCCGCCGCTCCTGGAGAAAGCGAACAAATCGCCCAGTTCATTGGGTGCAATCAAGTATCGATCATCCACCGAGGCACCAGATGGAGCAGAAAAATCGACAGTCCACACCGGGCGGCCGCTGACGGAATCCAGGCAGCCCAGCTTGCCTTGGAATGCAGCCGCACAAACCTCGCGGAAGTTATACACAGGCTTGCCCGTGATGTCGCTGATGCGCTCGATTTCAGTCGTACCCGTTGGCGAGGCCAGCGCGCCTTCCCACACAACCGCGCCACCATTCAGATCAAGCGCCACCAGTCGACCGCCCGGGAAGCCGGCATAGACTCGAGCGTTGTTAACATCCACCGGTGTGTCTACCCTCAGGGTGAGCGGTGGCAACTGGCGGGTGTATTTCCAGCGCTGTGCGCCATTCGAAGCTGAAAACGCCATGACAGAGAAGTCGATACCACGCACAAGAATGGTGTTCGTGGCACCCACAGGGATGCTGCTGACATCCACGCCCAAACCCACCTGCCATTTCTGCTTGCCCTGAAAATCAAATGCGGTCAGTCGGTTGTTCACATCAATCACGGCCACGGTGTCGAGCACAACTGCAACTCCCGCACGGAGTTTTGCATCGGTTTTCGCTTTCCACTTTACCTTGCCGGTGGCCTTGTCGATAGCAGTGACCTGCCCTTCTTCGGAAGCGGCATACACAGTTGAATCAAACAGAACAGGCGCAAAATTGCCCTGTTCGGAGTCACCCACATCCACGGACCATGCATTGTTCACTTTCAGTTGAGGTGTGAATGGCTTCAACTCGGCCGGCTTTAGTGCATCGCCTGCAAACGGGTTCAGGCTGCTCATCGTCGAACCGATGGTTGAGCAGGCACCCAGCAATGAAAGCGCTGCAAGTGCTGAAGTCAACTGGACGGCCTGCTTCAGGGGCTTGATCATCTGCTTATTCTCCGGTTTTTGGCAAGGCGCTGATTTTGCGTTCAATCACCTGTTTCCAGGGGCTGTCAGCTTGGATGCTGCTGAGGGCCGCCTCGTATTCCTTGCGTGCGGCTTCCACATTTTTCTGGGCCAGTTCAAGATCACCACGGCGATCATGGAACAACCCTTCAAAACCGGGATAAGACTTTTCCAGGGTCGCCCTGGCAGCCTTGAAATCCGATTTCTCGATCTGTATGCCACTCAGCATCAAGCGGGCTGTGGCCGCATATTCATCCAGGCTGGCTTCCTCGGCAGCCCATTTCAATACGGCTTGCGCCTCGTCAGGCTTGGCCTGGTCAAAATAGGCCTTGGCTGCAATCAGTGCACCGCGTTGTGCATAGGGAGATGAAGAATAGTCTTCGGTCAGGGTTTTGTTGATTTCACCCACCAGGTCAAGGTCGCCG
>DASUDJ010000238.1:0-4986 GCA_036275635.1 Limnobacter sp.
GGCGCAACTCAGTACGCATCTCGACCAGTGTACTGATCATCTTGGATTGGGCGCACAATTGCGCCAACTCTGCACGCTGAACATCGCAAAGCTTGGCTTCATCAATTGACAGCAGCTTGGTGCCTTTCGCAAGAACCCTGCGCTCCTGCGCGTTGGCTGCCTTCTGCTTCAGGGCAACCACCTCTGACCGGAACGCCTTGCGCATGGAACTGGCATAGCGAGCCATCACATCATAGCGGTGGTTGACGACCGCCTGCACCGTGACCAGGCTCAAGACAGGTTTGCTTTCAGATGAGAATTTTGGTGATTCAGCCACTTTCTTCACCTTGGCCAAACCCAAGGCACTGAAAATGCGGATGTACATCCAGCCAATGTCGAATTCATACCACTTGTTACTCAGCTTGGCTGAGGTGGCGTGAGTGTGGTGATTGTTGTGCAGTTCCTCACCGCCGATCAGGATACCGATGGGGGAAATATTGCGACTGGCATCCGGGCAATCAAAGTTGCGATAACCCCAGTAATGGCCAATCCCGTTGATCACGCCCGCCGCCAGCACTGGAATCCACAACATCTGGATGGCCCAGATGCTGACACCGGGGAAGCCAAACAGGATGAAACTCAGCACCAGGGTGAAACCCACGCCCTGCCAGGGGAAACGCTCGTACACCTGGAACTCCAGCCAGTCGCTGGGTGTGCCGTGACTGTACTTGGCAAGGGTTTCCTTGTTCTTTGCTTCAGCACGGTACAACTCAGCACCCCGCCAGAACACGGTTTTCAGTCCACGGGTCTGGGGGCTGTGGGGGTCATCGGGTGTTTCGCATTTTGCATGGTGCTTGCGGTGAATCGCAGCCCAGGCGCGTGTGCTCATGCCAGTGGTCAACCAGAGCCAGGCTCTGAAAAAATGAGCCAATGCAGGATGTACTTCCAGGGCACGGTGCGCCTGGCAACGGTGGAGATAGACAGTTACTGCCACGATCGTGATGTGAGTCACGATCAAGGTGTAAATCACCATTTGGCCGATGCTGGCACCGGTGATCCCCGAGGTCAGAAATTCAATCATGGTTACAAACTCTCAACAGGTCGTATTGTAAAAATTACGGCCATCTCAATCTTGCTTCTGAAGGAGCCGTATCATATTTTCAGTGTACAAGTGTACTTTTAAAGCCGAAACACATTTGGAATTTATCTTCAGTTCAGGCCTTGGAACGTTGTAACACTGCTGCAAAAAAGCCATCAGATTCGCCATCTTCAGGCCACAGGCGAAGCATGTCATCAGCAGTATTGGCATTCACTGGGCGCTCTCCGGGGTTCAACACTTCAGTCCAGCGGCGAAGCCGGAATTCCGGGTGGCTTTCCAGGAAAGCATTGACGATGTCTTCATTTTCTTCACGAAGAACACTGCAAGTGATGTAAATCAGCCGACCATCAGGCTTCACCAGTTTGGCTGCATGCTCGATGATGGATTTCTGCTTCACGGTCAATTCTGACAGACTCTGCTGGTTCTGTCGAAATTTCAGGTCCGGGTTACGCCTCAGGGTTCCCATGCCACTGCATGGCACGTCGGTCACTACCCTGTCGGCCTTGCCGTAATACTTGTTCAGTCGCGGATCCGCCTCATCATTGATGGCCAGGGTGTAGAAATTGCTCAGACCTGACCGGGCCGCACGGGGCTTGAATTTCAGCAGGCGCTTTTCCGACGTGTCCAGCGCCACAACCCGGCCGGTGTTTTTCATCTGCGCACCAATTGCCAGTGTTTTGCCACCTGCGCCTGCACAGAAATCAACCACCAGGTCGCCACGGCGGGGCGCCACCAGGCGGCTGACCCACTGGCTGCCAGCATCCTGCACCTCGAAATGCCCCTCCTGGAACAACTCGGTTTTACCCACAATTGGCTTGCCTTTTGCGCGCAAACCTTCAGGCAGACCTTCTATTGGCGCCACCTGGATACCAAGGGCTGTCAACCTGGCCTGCAATTCATCCATGCTGGTCTTTACGGTATTCACCCGTAAATCCAGAGGGGCTGCACTCAGCACCGCCTGTGAAAACGACTCGGCACGATCCACACCAAATTGCTCCACCAGCTTGTTGTAAAACCACTCAGGCAGACAGGTGCGAGGCTCAACACCCAGATCATCCGCAGAAATATTGATAACCCGGCTCAGCCACTCATTGTCCGCCTGCTTGCCAGCAGACCAGATCTGCTCTGGCGCGCCCGACCACAACAAGGCCAGTTTGGCCTGCCGCACGACTGAGGGTCCTTCCCCGGCCTGTGCCAGGTGGTTGATGCGCAACCTGTAACGCAGCCAGCAGTAAACAGCCTCCGCCACCATTGGGCGGTCACGGCCACCCAGTTCCGGATGGTCCTTGAAAAATCTTGAAATGGCTGCATCAGCCGGACCTTCAAACTGCGCCAGCAAGTCAATCAGCTGGGCCACGGTGCTTACCAGGCCATACCTGGACTGCGCGCCCTGGCGCTCAGGCTTGCTGTCGCGTCGGCCTGCAGGCTTGCGAAACGGGGTGTTTTTCCTGGATGACCCGACCATGCTGTTTTTCCTGTTCTATTGAATTGCGTGAATCAGGGGCGAGGCCAGGGTGCCCTCCAGCCGACCATTCACGAGTTTGATTTGTCCACTTGCCAGCGCAGCCAGGGCACGCGGATAAATGCGATGCTCCAGTTCCAACACCCTGCCAGCCAGGCTGTCAGCCGTGTCATCAGGCCTCACTGCAAGAAAGGCCTGGTCAACAATCGGGCCGTGATCAAGCTGGGCTGTTACCAGGTGCACCGTCACACCATGCACCCGCACGCCTGCATCCAGTGCCTGCTGATGGGTTTTCAAGCCGGGAAAGGCTGGCAGCAGGGAAGGATGAATATTCACCAGGCGATCGGCATAGCGGTTCACGAAACCTTCGGTCAGCACCCGCATGAAACCGGCCAGCACCACCCAGTCCGGCTGGAAACCCTCAATCAGGCCGGCCAATTCGGCGTCAAAAGCCTCGCGGCTGTCGAAAGCAGTGTGATCCAGCACTGCGGTTTCAATACCGGCAGCACGGGCCAGTTCAATACCAGCGGCTGCCGGGCGGTTAGAGATTACGGCTCTTATGGTGTAGGTGCCTGTTTGTCTGGCGTGATCAATCAGGGCATTCAGGTTAGAACCCCGACCCGAGATCAGAATGACAACGGATGGTGTGGAATTTTGCATGGCGCGAGTTTATCACTGTGCCGGCAAAAATGCCTTAAGTTTAGGAATTCAAGCCGTATAATGACCGGTTATTCTGAAACCACTAAAGAGCCGACACACTCGGTATGAAAATCATTCATCGCCCCCGGCCACACGCATTTGCCCAGGGCACGGCACTCACGATCGGGAATTTTGACGGTGTACACTGCGGCCATGCCGAACTGTTTCACCGGGTAGTCAGTGCTGCCCGTGAAAACGGGCTGACTCCCACAGTGGTGACCTTCCAGCCGCATCCCAAAGAGTTTTTCAACCCGGACTTCAAGCTGGACCGCATCAGCCCACTCCGGGACCGCATGATCGAAATGAAGCGCTGCGGCATTGAACAGGTCTGTATTCTTCCGTTCGACAGGAAAATGGCCAGCCTCAGCCCCCAGGCCTTTGTACAGGAGGTGCTGCTGGACCAGTTGAACGCCAGGCAGGTGTGGGTGGGTGATGACTTCCGTTTTGGTGCAAAACGCGCTGGCGACTTTGAACTGCTGAAGCAACTTGCCGAACATTCAGGCTTTACTGTCAATGACCTGGCAGAAGTCCAGGCGGATGGCACCAGGGTATCCAGCTCCAATATTCGCGAAGCCCTGAAGCAAGGCAATATTGCGAAGGCAGTCGGTATGTTGGGCCATCCGCTGGTGTATTCCGGGCACATCATCCACGGCAAGAAACTGGGCCGCACGCTGGGCTTTCCCACCATGAACCTGAAGATCTCTGGTCGAGCAAGTGCGCTGACCGGCATCTTGGCTGTGTGGGTGCATGGGCTCGACAACAAGCCCCTGCCGGCAGTCGCAAGCATGGGGGTGCGCCCCACTGTGGAGCAATCCGACCAGATCCTTCTGGAAACATTCATTCCGAAATGGGAAGGCAATGCCTACGGCAAGCTATTGAGAATTGAAGTGCTTGCCCATATTCGCCCTGAACAATATTTTGACTCGCTTGATGCACTGGTGACCCAGATGCACAAGGACACCGAGCAGGCCATGGCCTTGCTGGCCGCCAATCAACCCAAGATTTCACACACAGGCTGTTAACCCGTCATGGATTACAAGAACACGCTGAACCTGCCCGATACGCCGTTCCCGATGCGCGGCAACCTGCCCGCCAGGGAACCCAACTGGGTTGAAAAATGGTGCAAGGAAGATTTGTACAAGGCCATTCGGCAGGCCAAGGCTGGCAAGCCGAAGTTTGTTCTGCATGACGGCCCGCCTTATGCAAACGGCGACATTCACATTGGCCATGCGGTGAACAAGATCCTGAAAGACATCATCGTGAAATGCCGATGCCTGGCGGGCTACGATGCGCGCTATGTACCCGGCTGGGATTGCCACGGCATGCCGATTGAAATCCAGATTGAAAAACTGCATGGCAAGGGCAAGCCCACGCTGGAAGTGCAGGAAAAAAGCCGTGCCTATGCGGCCGAGCAAATTGAGCGTCAGAAAAAGGATTTCATCCGCCTGGGCGTGCTGGCCGATTGGGACAATCCCTATAAAACCATGAACTTCGGCAACGAGGCAGACGAACTTCGCGCCTTGGGCAAGATCATGGAGAAAGGCTACGTCTTCCGTGGTCTGAAGCCGGTGAACTGGTGCTTCGATTGTGGTTCCGCACTGGCTGAAGCAGAAGTGGAATACAAGGACAAGCAGGACATCGCCGTGGATGTGGGCTTTGCCTTCAACCCCGCCACCCTGGACAAACTGGCGGCTGCATTCAATCTGCCTCTAACCATGCTGCAGTCCAAGCCCGGTCAGCTGGTAAT
>DASUDJ010000239.1:0-5229 GCA_036275635.1 Limnobacter sp.
CCAGTGCACCTGACCATGCCGGTCAATCAGTGCAGCCTGTGTAGGCCGAGGCTTGGGCGCGGCATTCAGTGTGGTGTCCACAAGCCCCACATATTCAAGCACTTGGCTGGCGTATTCCGCCAGGTTGAATTCATTGACCGCCCACTTGTAATCCAGCACAAGGAAATGCTCAGGCAACTCCAGTACCCGGTCAGCACGCAGGGAACGCCCATCCCGCAGCACCCATTCCTGCTCATTGAACACCCGGTACCCGCAAGCCTCAGCCTTGTGCAACCAGGTTTGCAGGTGGGCCTGGCTGACCAGGTGGCTGCAGGCCAGCCTTACTTCTTCTGATTCATTGTCGCGCAGCAGGCGGAATACCTGCTCACAGCGCAACAGCACCCTGGCCCACCATTCGTCAAACGGAGTTTCAGAGAGTTCGTCCACCCACTCCATGGCCGCATGCCAGGCGGTGCCCATGCGAAGTTCTGAAGAGTTTTGCCGGGGCACAATTTTTCCCACTGGCCGATCGGGCTTCTGCAACACCGGAAATTGCGGCCGCACCCACACTGCAGGCGGGTCAAACAATCCGGGCAGTTCAATCTGGCCCTTTTCAAAGGCCTGCCCCACGGGCTGGGGCCATGCTTCATGCACCTCGGTGGCATGGGGCAGCAGGCGTTCATACCAGCCTTTGCCACTGCTCCTGCGCTCAGTGCCACTGAGGTGAATGGACAGGCGGGCGCGGGTCAGCGCCACGTACAGCAGGTGGTCTTCCTCATCCGTGTAGGCCTGCTGCTCGATCCCCTGCGCGGCCGCCCTGCCAGGGCTGGGATGGGCCAGGTTGGCCATCACTGTGACTGACTGTGGATGGGCCTCCCCCAAGGTCCAGTCGATCAGCAGGCCTGCATTGCTTCCGCCTGGCCGCGGGGATGAATTCGCATCAAACAGCCACACGTGGTTCGCTTCAAGTCCCTTTGCAGAATGCACAGTCAGTATTCTCAGGGTGTCCGAATCAATTGCAGCCCCTTCACTGTCGGAACTGGCATAGGTCTGCAACTTGACAGCCTCTTCATAGGCCTGCTTCAGGCCGGGGTAACGGCCCTTGTTCAGGCCCAGGGCCCAGGCCTTCAGCCAGTCCCAGTGCTCTGCCATCATTACCCGCTGCCGGGGTGAGGAGGCGTTCAGGTATTTTTCACTGGCCCCGGTGTCGCTGACCACCCGCGACAGGGTTTCAAACAATGGCAACGCGCGGGCCATGGTCAACCACTGCACCAGTTGCGCATGAAGATCCACCCAGGGGTTTTCACCCGTGGCGGCCAGCGTTTCCAGCGTGCTCCACACGGTACTGGCCTGCTGTTCATGTGCAGCATGAATCAGCGTCTGAAATTGCGTGGATGACAGTCCGATCAGCGGACAGCGCAGCAACTGCAGCAAATGCAGGTTGCCCGAGGGGTCTTTCAGGAAGCCCAGCAGGGCGATGGTGTCAGACCACACCTGTGAGCTGTAACGTTCGCCTGTGTCCTTGATGGTGTAGGCCAGGCCCGCCTCCCGCAGGGCAGCCATCAGGGTCAGCCCGCTCTTGTGGGCACGCACCAGCACCATGACCTCGCCAAGGTTTTTGATTCGGCCCTCTGCCAGCCACTGCTGCAGGGTTTGAACCACCCGTCGCGCCTCATCAAGCCCAGCCTGTTCCCTGGATACTTTCGGATACACATGCAGGCCGCACAGCATGCCCGCAGGCAGATCACCGGCCAGGCTGGAATGCGCACGGAAAGCGGTTTGCCCGCGGGTTTGCCCCGGCTGGAATACGCTGTTCACCACGTTCACGACAGAGCTGGCACATCGCCGGGTTGAATCCGATTCCAGCATGTGGGCACCGAAATTATCGACAAGCCACTGCCGTGCATGATTGAACAGCCGCGCCTCGGCACGGCGGAAGCGGTAGATCGACTGTTTCGGGTCACCCACCAGGAACACACTGGGCCTGTCATCACTGCCGTAATCCTGCAACCAGAGTTTCAGGATGTTCCACTGCACCGGGTTGGTGTCCTGGAATTCATCCACCAGCAAGTGGCGCACCCGGGTGTCGAGCTTCTGCTGCATATAGGCACGCTGTTCCTCATTCATCAGCATGCGCAGGGCCGTGGCTTCCAGGTCGTCAAAGTCACACAGGCCCTGCTCTGCCTTGATGGCCCGGTAGGTCTCGAACAGGGGCTCAATCAGCACCGCCAGGGCTGCAGTCGCTTTCAGGTCAAGCTGGTCCTTTTCGAGTTGCAGCGCTTTTGCCGTCTGCTGGGCCAAGCCTTCAAGAAGGCGAACATATTCATTTTCATCCAGGCCCGCTTTCAACTGGCCGTTGGTGGGCTTGGTGAAGGTTTTCGAGGGCTCTTTCTTTTCTGTCAGGCAAAGCCCTCTCAACTGCATGAAAGTGTCATACGGATTCGCCTTGCCCTGCTCGAAATCAGTCAGGGCAATTTCAATCTGTCGTGCCTTCTCCTGCTGCCTGGCCGTGCCCATGCCAAGCCAGCGGGCTGCTGTGGCCCATTCCTGCAGGTATTCCGGGTTCTTCAGAATTTCAACCGGCCACTCCTGGCCCGCATCAATCCCGAACACCTGTTCCAGTTCCCGGGCCTCCTCATTGCCCAGCCACAGGCTGCAAGCCACCCTGTTGGTGAGGGCCGTGTGCAGGACCTGCCGCACCACGCTGCGGTCCATCTGTGAAGCCAGTTCATCAAATGCGGCCAGCAGGGCATTTGCATTCTGCGCAGGCGGGGCAAGCCCGCCGTTCAGCATTGGCCGTGATGTGGAAGGTTCTTCAAGAAGCCGCTGGATGAACAGATCAATTGCAGTGTCCATCCAGAAGGCGGTCTGGTCAGTGGGTTCACTCTGGCGGGAAAAGCCGCTGGCCAGGGGCGCCATCTGGCACAGGGAGGCGAACCAGCCATGAAAGGTGTCAATGGTCACGCCGCGGGGGTTGGTCAGCACTTCACCTGCCAGCGAACGTGCCTTCTGCAGGTGTTCCGCAGAGGGGGCTGCCCCCCTTTCCTGCAGCAATCGGGCAAGCTTTTCCTCATCAGCCAGGGCACATTCGCGCAGCAGGCCGAACAGGCGCTCCTGCATTTCCTGTGCAGCCTTGCGGGTGAAAGTGATGGCCAGCACCTGGTCCGGGCGTGCGCCATCCAGCAGCAGGCGGAACAAGCGTGAAGTCAGCAACCAGGTTTTACCGCTGCCTGCACAGGCCTCCACCACCACGCTGTGGCCAGGGTGGCAGGCAATGCGGATGAAGTCCTGTCCAGACTCACTCATCCGATTCCTCCTCCTCGACAGCCTGGGGCATGAAGTCGGGTCGGCACACGCCACGGACAGAACACCACTCACAGGCCTGACCGGGTGTGGCAGGCCACATCACATCGCCGGAAAAGAACCGGGTCAGTTCACGGTTCAATTCGCTGAACAGCACTTCGCCCCAGGATTGGAAACCGGCTTCCCGCCATTCATCCGCCAGCGGCGGAAAGCTGACCCAGTCAACATTGTCCTTGTGCAAACCCAGGAAATCCAGCTGTGCACCGGGGTTGCCCAGCATCAGTTGGTAGGCAGGAAGCTGGGGCTGGGAAAGCGGGTTCTCCAGCCGCTTTTTCAACACCTTCGGATGGACAAACTTGATGTCTGAAATTGCCAGTGAATCACCACGCTGGTCAAGCCTGTCCACCCGGCCTTTCAGCACGATTGGCGCACTGGCCGAAGACAGTTCCAGGCTGTATTCAACACCCTGCTCGGCGGCCCTGAACTGCCAGCCCTGGATCTGCCTTTCCATCAGTTTGCCGGCTATGCGCGGAACAATCTGGTCAAAAAATTTCAGGAAAGGGTAAACCGCGGCACGATCAGTCAGCGGCATCTGGTTCCACACTGAGCGGGCCTGGTCCTGCAGGGCCTTTTTCCAGGCGTTCAGCTGGTTCACTGGCTGGCCGGGTCGGGCCATGTGCACTGCTGTTTTTTCAAGCACCTTGTGAATGAAAATGCCGCGCAACTGTTCATAACGCATCTGGCCTTCATCAGGCTGGCTGGCCCAGGGCAAGGCATGCTTCAAGCCAAACCCGAGGCGACACTGCATCCAGTCATCCAGGGCTGTCACCCGAAGGGATTGCGGAATCGACCTGCCATCCCGCAGGGCAGCCAGGGCGAGGGGCTGTTCAGTTTCCTCACGGACCTGGATTTCCAGATTGGACAGCATGCGCAACCAGGCCGCCGACCAGTGGGCATGCACCTGGTCAGGATCCCGCAGCACAATGTCCAGCCAGGTGAGTTCCGGCAGAAGGGTTTCAGGTTTTCCTGCCACCTGGGCGCAGTGCAACAGGGTGACCTCCCCGCTGTGCAGCAACAGTTCATGCAGGGCTGATATTTTCTGGACCCTGGCAAGCCGCGGCCCGGGAAAACCCAGCGCTTGCGCCACAGAGGGCGGCAGCAGGCCAGGTGGGCTCTGCTGAAAATGAGACTGGGCACAGCCCAGCACCAGCACCCGCTGGAAACGCCGCATGCGGGTACTCAGCAGGGGCACCATGCGAACCGGGCTTTCAATGTCGAACGGCCTGAATCGCTGATTCTCGGCCCAGTAGCGCCAGGCAGCCAGAAACTCGCTGGCGCTGAATTCCGCCTGGGAAACGCTCTGCCGCATCAGGCCCAGCAGAATCATCAACTGCTGGCCAGCCTCATCCTGCTGCAGGATTTCATCCAGGCGATGCTGTTCGAACAGCTGGGCAAATGCAGACGACCAGGCCGACAGTGTGTACCGACCGCCGGATTTTCCAAAGGCCCAGGTCTGAAAATTCTCGACCGGCTGACCGGTGAAGGGCTGATGCAGGCTGTTCAACTCCCCCTGCTGCACATAACGGTTCAGCAATTCATCCAGCCAACCGGCCACATTCGAGGTGGACAGGCGCCAGCCTGTTCGGTCATCCACAAGCACACCCACTTCGGCCAGCAGGCTGACCATGCGCCGGGCGGCCAGGCGGTCAAGCACTGCAATCGCAATTTCGGTTTCCGGATCGCTTTCCAGCCAATCCAGGATTTGCCTTGCAGCCTGCTGCGCCTGGGCATTTTCATCCGGGGCCACCTGCAACACCACGGGGCTGGGCTGCTGCCTGCAGCGGGTGCTCCCCAGTTGCAGCCAGGCCTGTGGGCCTTCAATCAGGGGCAGTTTGAATACCTGCACCGGCACTTCCGGATAGACCAGGTCAAGCCACAGCCCCGGCA
>DASUDJ010000240.1:0-3180 GCA_036275635.1 Limnobacter sp.
TTCTGTTTTTTTGAATAACTTCATCAAATTCTACGCCTTGTTGGGCGCGGCTGTACAACCTAGACTGTTCTTAACGCATGGAAAGGAGCGTCAAATGATCAAGGTCAGAAAATCTGAAGAGCGGGGATATGCCCATCATGGCTGGCTTGAAAGCTTTCACAGCTTCTCATTCGCCGGTTACCACGATCCGGAATACATGGGTTTTGGTCCCCTCTTGGTGATCAATGAAGACCTGGTCCAACCGCAAACTGGTTTTGGTACACATGGTCACCGGAACATGGAAATCCTGACCTACATGCTGGCCGGTGAACTCAGCCACAGGGACAGCCTGGGTGGTGGTTCTGCAATCCGTCCCGGGCAGATCCAGCGAATGAGTGCAGGAACCGGCATTCGTCACTCCGAAATGAATCAGCACCCCAGCGAAGTGGCTCACCTGCTGCAGATCTGGATACAGCCTTCGGTTCAAGGTGTGGAGCCCGGTTACATGGACCATGACCTGGACCTTGCCAGCATCACTGGTCAGCTTGGCCTGATTGCAACGGGTGATCAAGCGGAGGCCAACTCCAAGGGTATTGCATTCATCCACCAGGATGCCCGGGTTTATGCGGGTCGCCTGGGGGCGCAGGACCTGGATGTAACGCTTGATCCAGCCCGAAAGGTCTATCTGCACGTGGCACGTGGCGCCTTGCTGTCCAATGGTCTTGCATTGCAGACCGGAGACGCATTGATGGTCAGTGAAGAAAAAGCATTGAAGCTGGACGTGGCAGGCCAGGCGGAAGTGTTGCTGTTTGATTTGCCTGCCTGAAATTGAAATTAACCCATCATGAGGAAGGAGTACTGAAATGACTCAAGTCGCAATTGTTTACCACAGCGGTTATGGCCATACGGCGAAGGTGGCCCAATACGTACAGCAGGGTGCAGATTCAGTAGAGGGCGTGCAAAGTCACCTGGTGTCAGTGAATGAGATCACCGATGCCACCTGGGAAACCCTGGCCAGGGCCGATGCGATCATTTTCGGGTCGCCCACATACATGGGCGGTGCTTCCGCTGATTTCAAGAAGTTTGCAGACGCCTCCAGCAAGGTGTGGTTCAGCCAGGGCTGGAAAAACAAGGTGGCAGGCGGCTTCACCAATTCCATGTCCATGAGTGGTGACAAGCTGAGCACCCTTCAATATTTTGTAACCTTTGCCATGCAGCACGGCATGGTGTGGGTGGGCAGCGCCACCCCCGGGGCCCAGAAACCCGGCGATGTGAATGAGCTCAATCGCGTGGGCTCTTGGGTGGGCGTGATGACGCAATCAGACAATGCTCCAGCGGAAGTCACACCGCCTGCAGCCGACCTGGAAACAGCGAAAATCTACGGTGCCAGGGTGGCGGAGTTTGCGAAAAGGCTGCAAGGTTGAAAACACCGGGCCCGCCAAGGCGGGCCTGCCGAATCAGCAGTCGTTTTTCTTTACTCCGTAGATGATTCCTGAAATCAGCACAGCAGTTGTACTCAGAGCGAAAGCAGTGCTCCCTGCGCTGATCAAGGCACCTCCAACCACGGCACCTGCACTGCCTCCGGCGGGGGCAATGCATGCTCCCAACAGGGCAGCTCCAAAGCCTGATGCACCCGTGATGCCGGAAATCACCAGCGCCTTCTTTGCTTTTTCAATATTTGCCAGTTCCTTGGGTGAGCAACCTAGGTGATTGTTTGATCCTCCCAGTAACTCACGTCCACCTGCTGCACGTGGAGCAAGAGGGTCGGAACTGGCCAGAAATGCGCCAGCCAGTGCGCCTGCCGTGCTGATGACCGCCATTGCGGCCAGCTTGGCCCTTGTCACATTCGGGTTGTAGCTGCGGGTTGCGGGTTGTTGCGCCTCGATATCAATGCCATGGTTCATAAGGGGCCGGGTTGCCAGTGCATTTGCAGTCATGGTGAGTTCCTCAGGTTTAGTGAACGCCCAGTACAGCATGTACATGCAGTCTGGGCCAAAAGCCGCCTCTGCAGAGCTAACCAGCATAAGAACTTGAGTAGGCCGCTTTTTACCAAGCTTCACTGCAGTGATTTTCATTAGAATGGCAGCATGGCTGAAATTCATCTAAACCCCCTTCCTTCCACCTTTGTTCACCTGCGCATGCACACCGAATTTTCGGTGCTCGACGGCATGGTGCGCGTGGGCGATGCTGTCAAGGCAGCTGCTGGCTGCGGCATGCCTGCACTGGCCATATCTGACCTGTCCAACCTGTTCGGGTTGATCAAGTTTTATGGGAAAGCCAGGGGTGCGGGTGTCAAGCCGATCGCCGCCTGCGATGTGTGGATTGAAAGCGATCGGGATGAGGAGCAACCCGCCCGCATGCTGCTGCTGGTGCAGAACCACAAGGGTTACCTGCAGCTGTGCGAACTGCTGAGCCGCGCCTTTTTGCGCAACCAGAAGCGGGGCAAGGCCACCCTGAAATTCGCCTGGTTTGATGAAGTGGGTTGTGATGGCCTGATTGCCATTTCAGGTTTTTCGAATTCCGACATTGGCCAGTTCCTGTTGGGCGGCAACATGGCGCGGGCGGAAGAGTCTGCCCTGAAGTTCAAGTCGCAATTTGAAGGCCGCTTTTACATTGAATTGCAGCGGGATGGCACCTCACAGGCTGAAAACCTGGTGAACCTGAGCTGCCAGCTGGCCGCCAAACTGCAACTGCCTGTGGTGGCCACCCACCCCATCCAGTTTCTGAAGCCGGAAGATTTCCGCGCCCATGAAGCACGGGTGTGTATCGCGCAGGGTGAAATATTGTCCAACCCGCGTCGGCCGCGCCGTTTCACCGAGCAGCAGTATTTCAAGACCGCGCAGGAAATGGCGGAATTGTTCGCCGACATTCCCAGTGCAGTGCGCAACAGTGTGCGCATTGCCCAGCGCTGCAACCTTACCTTGGAACTGGGTAAGCCCAAGCTGCCCGCATTCCCTACACCCGATGGCATGACACTGGATGACTACCTGGTGCACTTGTCCAAGGAAGGCCTTGAAAAACGCCTGGCGCACCTGTTCCCGAACATCGAAGAACGGGAAAAAATGCGGCCCGAGTATGAAGCACGCCTGAAGATTGAATGCGACACCATCATCAGCATGGGCTTTCCCGGTTACTTCCTGATTGTTCAGGACTTCATCAACTGGGGCAAAAACAACGGCGTGCCGGTGGGGCCTGGGCGCG
>DASUDJ010000241.1:0-3916 GCA_036275635.1 Limnobacter sp.
TTTCACACTGGTCGTGACACCCATGACTTTCCTGTCGGGTGCATTTTTCCCCAGGGCGCAGCTTCCGGACTGGCTGGCCGGTGTGGCAGATGTATTGCCACTTTCCCTGGTGGTGGATGCATTGCGTGGCATCTATGCCCGCGATTTTGAGAACCTGCCGGCACTTTTGGCCCAGATGGCAGTCTATGCAGTGGCCGGCATCAGCCTGGCCGTTCATTTGACCCACAAACGCTTCAGGAACAAGGGCTGACCATGGACAACAGTACTGCATGCTGGGTGGTGTACACCCATGTGGCTTCGAAGGCCAAGGCCAGTGATATGGCACGCGCCCTGATCGAAGGAAGACATGCTGCCTGCGTGAACATGATCGGCCCGGTGGAGTCGGTGTATGAGTGGCAGGGCAAGGTTGAGACAGCTTCTGAATGGATGTTGATGATGAAATGCAGTGAACAGCAATTGGGCGGCCTGAAAGAGGCAGTGCTGCGGTTGCACGACTATGACTTGCCGGAGTTGATCGTGTTGCCGATCACACAGGGCCACGCACCCTACCTGGAGTGGATTCAGGCCAGCGGAAGGAAGACGGCATGAACCATGGTATGAGGGCACAGGCCAGCAGAGGGAGGCTTGCATGAGTGGTTTTACTGAGCCGGCCTGGTTTTCTGGCTTCATGAAAAACCTGTTGCTGATGGTGCTTGCACTGTGTGGCCTGGCTGGTGCGCATGCAAATGAGTTTCTGCCGCCTGAACAGGCCTTTCAGTTCAATCTGAGTGTGCATGACCCTGCATGCAGGGAAGACTGCCTGATGGATGTGCAGGCCAGGGTAGCGCCCGGCTATTACCTGTACAGGGAACGTTTTGGGCTTGAGAATCCGCAGCAGTTGCCGGTATTCGAGTTTGTTGAATTGCCACGCGGTGAGCGGAAATTCGATGAATTCCTGAACCAGGAAATTGAAGCGCTGCGTGGAGACCTGGCTTTTCAGATCCGGTACAGCCTGGGTAAGCAGGATCCGAAGGCTGCAACTGCCAATCTTGTTTCGCAGGGTTGTGCAGATGCGGGCCTTTGCTATCCGCCGATGATCACCGCAGTGAAATTCCAGGAATCCGGTTTGCTGGGCAACCTGCTGGGTGCCGGCAATGGTGCAATGTCGATTTTTGGCAAGCCGGAAAAACAGACTCTGCCTGAGCAGCCGCCAGTGCGGGAACTGCCGAAGGATGAGGCGGGAAGCCTGGCCAGTCAACTGGCCGAGAAATCATGGTGGGTGGTGTTGCCGGTGTTTTTTGGCTTGGGTCTGCTGCTGGCATTCACGCCCTGCACCTTGCCCATGCTGCCGATTGTCAGCAGCCTGGTGGTGGGGCAGCAAGGCGGGCCGGCAATCCATGGCGGGGTAAAGGCAGACCAGGCCAGCAGCGGTGGCAAGGCGCGGCCCATGGCGCTTGCGTTGGTGTACGTGCTGGGCATGGCACTGACCTACGCCCTGTTGGGTGTGATTGCCGGGTTGACCGGGCAAAGCCTGGTGATGGCCATGCAGCAGCCACCTGTGCTGTGGGCATTTGGGGCAGTGCTGGCCTTGCTGGGTATTGCCTTGTTGATGGGTTATTCGCTTCAGTTGCCGGGTGGGTTTCAAACCTGGCTGCAGGAGAAAACAGGTCGACTGAAGGGCGGGCAATTCCTGCCTGTACTGGTGATGGGCATTCTTTCCGCCCTGCTGTTGGGGCCATGCGTGGCCCCGCCTCTTGCCGGTGCGCTGCTTTACATCGGCCAGACGGGAAATGCTGTGCTGGGTGGTTCAGCCCTGTTCCTGCTGGCCCTGGGTATGGGGCTGCCCCTGGTGCTGTTTGCAGCAGGTGCAGGTGCAGCCTTGCCAAAAGCAGGTGCCTGGATGAGTTGGGTGTCGGCTGCGTTTGGATTTGTATTGCTTGCTGTGGCGATCTGGACCATTACGCCGGTTACGCCGGTGGGCCTGGTCATGGGAATGTGGTCTGTGCTGGCGGCCCTGGCCGCAGCAGCCCTGTTCCACGGCGCTGACAGCATGACCGGTATGGGCACGCGCACCAGGGTGTTGAGCAAGGCATTCGGCTTGTTGCTTGCCTTGTTGTCATTGGTTTACCTGATGGGCCTGTTTTCCGGTTCGGCTAACCTGTTGCAACCCCTGGCGGGCCTGACAGGGGCGGCAACCGGTGGGTCGGCCGCAAGCAGCAAACCAGAATTTGAAAAAGTGGACAGCGGCCGGATTCCCGAATTGCTGAAGAACAGTTCCACGCCAGTGATGCTGGATTTTTATGCAGACTGGTGCGTGACCTGCAAGGAGTTCGAATTATTTACCCTGACAGATGAACAGGTGAAGGCTCGGCTGGCGGGAATTCGCCTGGTGCAGGTGGATGTGACCTACAACACGGCTGAAGACAAGGCCCTGCTGAAGCAGTTCAGCCTGTTTGGTCCGCCTGCCATCCTGTTTTTTGCGCAAGGCCAGGCTGAGCCGGTGCACCAGGTGATCGGCTTCCAGAACGCCCGACGGTTTGAACAAACCCTGGCGCAGGTCAGACCGCAGCTGGGGCTTTGAACCAGGCCATTGAACCCGGCCCCTGAAGGCGGGCCAGAAAAGCAGGCCTGTAGAAGCAGGCGTTGAAGTGGCCTAACCCTTGCCCACCTGGTTGCGGGTCTTGATCCAGAAGATCAGTGCAACAGACACCACGCTGGACAGGCCCATCAATCCCAGGGACAGCCAGAAGCCCGATGGATGACTGGTCCAGGGCATGTTCTCGAAATTCATGCCAAAGATGCCGGTGATCAGCGTGAGCGGCATGAAGAATGCTGTCAGCATGGTGAGCACGGTGATGATTTCATTCGTTTTGTGAGCCGTGGCTGAAAAATGCAGCTGCACAGCCACTTCGGTGTTCAAGCCCAGTCGGCGCGTCAGGCTGACCACCCGCTCGAAACGCTCCAGCGTGTCCTGCGCATTCACTTGCAGGTGGGTACCCACTTCGCCCTCGCGCTTCAGGTCATCCAGCCAGTCGGTCAGGGCATCATGCTGATCCTGGGCGACCGATTCCAGTCGGTTCATTTCATTCCTGGCGGCCAGAAGGGCATTCCAGTCCTGGAAGCGCTTGCGCGGATTCAGCAGGTCCCGTTGCCAGCGTTCCAGCTGTTCGGAAATGACCACGCGGGTGTCCAGGAAGCGGTCCACCAGGTTGCTGACCAGCTGGATCATCAGCTCATTCGGTTCAGCTGGAGGGCGCTTGAACTTCAGGAAGCATTCGATTTCATCGGTGCTGCGTGAAGAGTCCTTGTGCAGGAACTGGCTGGCCATGACAAAGGTGGGGCTGTTTTTCGAGCGCAGCGTCACCAGCAGTCTTGGAAAGATGATGAAAAAAACCGGTCGGGTCTTGATGCTGAGCCGGTGGTCGGGATCAAACAGGGGTTGGCTGGACAGGGAACGTATGACTAGGATGGTGTATCCATCCCCAATGTCGAAATGACCCAGGTGGAAAGTATTCAGAAGGTCTTCCTTGTGGAGGTCATCCAGCTTGATGCCCTGGAGCTTTTCCACATCTGGCAACCAGGCCAGTTCTTCGTCCAGTTGGGCATCAAGCCAGAGAAAACCTTCATCCGGCAGTGAACCGGGCACACCCTCCAGCTTGTACAGTTCATGTTCTGTCAGGTGTGTCCAGATTCCCATGAGGTTCAGCCCTGTTTCAGAAGGGTGGCTGCATCCAGTGCGAAGTAGGTGAGAATGCCATCAGCACCTGCACGCTTTAAGGCCAGCAGAGATTCCAGCATGACCGCATTCTCATCCAGCCAGCCATTCTGCGCGGCAGCCTTGATCATGGCGTATTCACCACTGACCTGGTAGGCAAAGGTGGGGCGGGCAAATTTTTCCTTCACCCGCCACAGGATATCCAGGTAGGGCATGCCGGGC
>DASUDJ010000242.1:0-2260 GCA_036275635.1 Limnobacter sp.
CAGGCCATGAACTGGAAGAAATAAAGGCGGCCGCGCAACTGATGTATTACGGAGGAGATGTGGCAGAACTGCTGCTGGCCGCAGCGTTTTTCTCGATCTGGTTCGGAAAACGGGGGATGCAAACCAACAAAGATAAGCCCCTGAATCAGCGGCAATACACAGGCTGAAGTGTCTAGCCCACTCAGAAACATGATGCCACGGCGGGTGTTCTGCCCCTTGAGCTGCGCAATATCACGGTCAGTGTTCAGCCCACTTAGCAGCGCAATGTCACTGCCAGTGTTAAGCCCATTCAGTGCGAATTCACAAGCGCTTCGCCTTCAGGAAAACCTGCCCGTTTGAGGTTCAACCGCAACGCTCGGCCTTCTGGCCGGCACCGAGACCCCGCCACGCTTTTTTGCGGGGCGAGGTGAGTCAGGTTGAACTTCAAAAAGGGATCAACAGGTTTTCTGGCGAAGTCTTGGGATTCGCGCTGAATGGGAATTATCCACCCAGCCAGTGAAATGCTCTGAATGGGCATTATCAACCCAGCCAGTGAAACGCACTGAGTGGGCTGTTCACACCGCCGGTCCCGGATCCATGCCTTTTGGAATGTCCTCATCACCAGGCACTTCCACCAGGTGTCCCTTTCCTTCAGCCAATGCGTACACATAGGCCAGCAGCTTGGCCACCGCCGTGTACAGGGCACCCGGAATTTCCTGCTCCAGTTCCACATTCGTATACAGGGCACGTGCCAGTGGCGGTGCCTCTACCAAGGGCACTTTGCTGGCCTGTGCCACCTCGCGGATCTTCAGGGCCAGGGGGCCAATGCCCTTGGCCACCACCCGTGGCGCGCCCTTCCCGTCCTTGTCGTACTTCAGGGCAACTGAATAGTGGGTTGGGTTGGTCACGATCACATCGGCATTCGGAACGGATGCCATCATTCGCCTGCGCGCGGCTTCCCGCTGCATGCTCTTGATTTTTCCCTTCAGGTGCGGATCACCTTCGGATTCCTTGGATTCGCGCTTCAGCTCTTCCAGGTTCATGCGCAGACCCTTGTAGTAGCGCCACAACTGGTATGGCACATCAATTGCCACCACCAGCAGGAAGACCGAGGCCAGGATGAGCGTGTCTTTCATGGTGATGCGGGCTGTTTCAGCCATGCCATGTTCAAGCGGCATGGCTGACAACTGGGTGAATTCGCCCAGGTCCTGCATCAGCAGCAGGTAGCCCACGCCACCCAGCACAACCGTCTTCAGGATGGCCTTGGCCAGTTCTGCAAGGCCATTCACCGAAAATATATTCTTCAGACCAGTAATCGGATTCAGCTTTGAAAACTTGGGTTCAAGGGGCTTTGTAGACCAGTTGAAGCCGCCAACCACGATATTTGACAGGATGGCGGCCACCACCACCACGAGGAAAAGTGGCACCAGGATGAACAGGCTTTCCTGCAGCATGGACACCCACTTCAGCCCCATGTGCTTGGTGTCAAATGCCTGCGCCCTGTCCAGCATGAGGCCTTGCCGCATCAGTTTCTCGCTCTGGCTGAGCAGTTCACCGCCCATGCTGTAAAGCAGGCCGACACCTGCAAGCAACACCACGCCACCGCCCAGGTCGCGTGACCGGGGCAGATTGCCTTCCTCACGGGCCTTTCGTATCTTCTGTTCCGAGGCCGGTAAGTCTTTTTCCTGATCGGTTTCTTCTGCCAAGGCAGCACCCACAGTGTTGGAATGTTCCCATTATGAAAAAGGACTTGTCATTTTGAAACCCTGAATTGAGCAGGTAACATGGAGTTCTTCAAGTTCGAGGTACAGCTCATGCATTACAACCCAGCCGAGGCCCTGGCCCGGATAGACAATGACACCGCCCTGTTGTCCATGCTGATTTCCGTGTTTACGAAGGAGTGCCCGGGTTACATCGCGAAATTGCAGGCAGCCAGTGAATCCCAGAACATCACCGCCCTGGGGGATGCAGCACACAACGTGAAAGGGGCGAGTGCCTCAATTGGTTTCGAGGAATGCAGGGCCCTGGCTGAAACCCTTGAAGTGGCCTGCAGGCAGTCGGGTGTAAAAAGCATTGCCTATTTCCAGGACAGTACGGCGAAGCTGGTGAATGTCCTGAAAAACTGTGAATCCACGTTGAAAGGCTGGGTTGAGCAGCAGAATCGATCTGCAGGCTGAAGACCTGCTGAAACTCACTGCAAGAAAAAGCATAAAAAAAGCCGCGCTTGCGCGCGGCCCTAAAACGGACCCCTATCCGTGTCTGGGAAGAGTTGCCGTTCAGT
>DASUDJ010000243.1:0-2162 GCA_036275635.1 Limnobacter sp.
GCACCGGAATGTGAATACCTGCTGATACAGGATGAGGCACGCAAGAACCTTCCCGCAAGAAGGGAATTCGAGGCCAGGTCAGCAGGCAGGTGGGAGCTGGTCTGGACCGGTCGGCGGAATTCTGACCGCCGGGAAGTGTTCTTTCTTTACGCAAGAACAGGGCAGTAACAACTGGCAGTTGAAGGTGTGGCATGGGTAGTTCCGTCGTACTGTTTGCGCAAAACCGGCCTCGCCGCGCCTTGCTGAACCAGGCATTCCCCATCCTGCTGGGGCAACTGGCGGTGATGGGCAACGGCCTGGTGGACACCCTGATGGCGGGCCAGGCCGGGCCAGATGTCCTGGCTGCCATGGCGGTGGGCTCTTCCATCTACATCAGTTTGTATGTGGGGCTGATGGGGGTGATCATCGGCCTGACACCCATCTGCTCAGCCCACTTTGGTGCCGGTGAATACCGCAAGGTGGGTGAAGATGCTGTACAGGGTGCCTGGCTGGCTTTTGCCATGAGCTGCCTGGGTATGTTGGTACTGCTGAACCCGGATGCAATTTTCAGCCTGACCAACACACCTGCTCCGATTGCCGAAGACACCCGCGGCTACCTGCTGGGCATTGCCTGGGGCCTGCCTGCCGCATTGGTGTTCCGCGTGTTCTATGCCCTGAACCAGTCGATATCCAGGCCGCAGATTGTTGTGGTGTTGCAGGTGTTGATGCTGTTGCTGAAAATCCCGCTGAATATCTGGTTCATGAAAGGCGGCCTGGGCATTCCTGCCCTGGGTGCGGCTGGTTTTGGGTGGGCCACCGCAGTCACCATGTGGCTGGTGCTGGCCATTTCCACCTGCATCTGGCTGTTTGACAGCCACTACACCGAATTCAAATCAGTTCGCAGTTTGAAACCCGATTGGGTAAGGCTCGGGCAAATCCTGCGCCTTGGCTTGCCGATTGGCGGCTCCTACCTGATTGAAGTCAGCTCATTCACGGTGATTGCGCTGCTGGTGTCCCGCTTTGATGTGTACCAGCTGGGCGGGCATCAGATTGTCTCCAATATGGCGGCCATGGCTTACATGGTGTGCCTGTCACTTGGCAACGCCACCACGGTGCTGGTTTCACAACAACTGGGGGCAGGGCACAGCAGGCATGCGGCCACACTGGTGAAACGGGGCCTCGAGACTGCCATTGCGGTTGCATTCTGTGTCTGCCTTGGGCTGTACCTGTTCGACAGGGAACTGATTTCGTTCTACACCACAGACATGGGCACCATTGAAGTGGCGATGGGACTGATGCCCTGGGTAATTGCCTATCACTTCATTGATGCGGTGCAGACCCTGTGCTCGTTTTCATTGCGTGCTTACCGGGTGTCCGCCCGACCCATGGTGATTTACCTGGTCAGCCTGTGGTTCGTGGGAATCGGAGGTGGCATGTGGCTGGGAGTGTGGAAAACAAATCCACTGAAGTCGGAAGGCTTCTGGATGGCCAGTGTGGCAGGCCTGCTGCTGGCAGGCGTCTGCCTTGGACTACTGCTCGCGCACGTGATGCGAAAGCGCAATTCGCTGGAAACTGCGGACGGAATTAAACTGACTGCGCAGCCGGGGGCTGTTTCGCCTCAGGCGGCACAATGAAATGCTCGCGGTAAAAGCGCAGTTCATCAATTGACTCATGAATGTCGGCCAGGGCGGTGTGCTTGGTTTTTTTAACGAACTTGCGGGCGGTGGTGGGGTTCCATCGCTTGCACAGCTCCTTCAGGGTGCTGACATCCAGGTTGCGGTAGTGAAAGTAGGCCTCCAGTTTTGGCATGTACTTGGCCATGAAACGGCGGTCTTGACAAATGCTGTTGCCGCACATCGGGCTTTTTCCGGGACCGATGTACTTCGAAAGGAATGCAATCAGCAACTCCTCGGCCTGGACTTCATCCACTGTGGATTCCCTGACCCGGGCAGTCAGGCCAGATTTGCCGTGTGTGCTGGTGTTCCAGGCGTCCATGCCGGCCAGGATTTCATCAGGCTGGTGAATGGCCAGTACAGGCCCTTCCTCGAGAACATTCAGCTCACCATCCGTCACGACCACCGCCACCTCGATGATACGGTCGTTGAAGGGATCAAGCCCCGTCATTTCCATGTCGACCCAGACCAGCCGGTTGTCGTCGCGCGGAATCGCGACTGGATTTGCAG
>DASUDJ010000244.1:0-4051 GCA_036275635.1 Limnobacter sp.
TTCCGACCATGGAAAGGTCATCGGAAGACCTGACACGGTGATCAAAAAATTCAATTGCGCAGGAAAGCATCAATCCAAGGATCAGGCCGAAAAAGCTGGCGCTGAGGAGGATGATTCCAGCCCCAGGTGTGCTGGGTGCAGTGGGCACGGAAGCTGCGCTGACCAGGAACGCATTGGCGGAAGTTTGCCGACTTGAAATTTCCGACATGCTCGTTCTTGCAGAGACCAGTTCGAACTGCTTTTGTGCAGCATCCACATCCCGTTGAAGTGCCATGGCGGAATCCCTGTTTTCCGTCAGTTTCAGGATTCTTTGGCGCTGCTCTTCAAGCGCCTTGCGCACGGTGGCTTCCTGGGAAATCGAGGCCCGTGCGCCTGCCCGCAAAGTGGCATTGCTCCGTTGTATTTCCTGGTTCACACTGACCTGCAAGGCATCCACCTCTGCCTTGAGTCGCTGGTACTCAGGATGGTTGATTCCGATGCGGGCGGAGGCTTCAGCAAGTTCGGATTGTTTCTGCTGCAACTGGGATCGCAGCGAATTCAGTACCACGTTGCTGATCGGATCCTGCAGCAGTCCCTGTGCGCCTGCACTGGCAGCCCGGCCGACCTGGTCCGCACGACGGGTCTGGATTTCTGTCAGGGCACTTGAAAGTTCGTTCAGGCGGGCATTCTCGACATCAATCTGGTCATCGGATGCAATCACGATACCGCGTTCCCTCTGGAAATCTGACAGCCTCGCCTGCGCTTCAATCAGTTCCTTGCGCGCCTCCTGCTGCTGCTGTTCGAAGAATTGGGCATAGTTTTTCGCTGGCTGTACATTCAATGCAATTGACGTGGTGATGTATGCCTGGGCCAGTGCATTGGTCAGGTCTGCAGAAAACTGCGGGGACTCAGAGGTTGCAGAAATCGTCAGGGTGTTGCTTTCCTTGCCGGGGCTGACGCTCAGGTTGGCTCTAATGGATTCGGTCAGCCACTCCTTGAAGGTCTTGTCCTTGATTTCCAGCGATTCCCACTGGGCTTTCATGTCTTGATTGTCTTCCAGTTTCAGGCTGGTAATGGCCTGCTCAATGACCCTGGCTGAAGAGACAAGCTCCGCCTGCGTATTCATGTAGGCAGGAGACATGAATGGAAGTCCCGAATTACCCAGCACAGTGTCGGGTGAACGCACATCCACGACCAGCGTTGCATCAGCCTTGTACTCGGTTGGCAGCAGGAATGAAGCGAGCAGGGCGCCCAGCACGACCAGGCCCAGGGTAAGCAAGGTGATGCGAAGGTGGGCTCTGAAGATTAACTGCAGTTGGTTGAACGTCATATTGTGTTGTCCTGGCCTTGTCAGAAAAAGCTTTCTTTCAGAAACAGGGTGTCGTTGTCTTGCAGGGGTTGGTCAAGGTGAGGGGTGATAACTTTTTCCTTGCCATTCGGGTCAATCCTGTAGATCACGATTCCCCTTTGGGATCCGCGTGGTGTCAGCCCACCGGCCTGGGCCAGTGCCTGACGTACTGTCATGTTGCTTTCGATCTTGTAGACACCGGGCCGCTGCACTTCTCCGTAGACATAGTATTGGGGCGCACGGCCCACATACAGGATGTCTCCGCCAGCCACCAGCACATCAAGTTCATCATTGCCTTTCACGAATATCTCTTTCAGGTCGATGGTCATGGTGAAAGGCTGGTCATCCCGTACCCCCTTCAACACGACCACGTCACCTCCATTCAGGCTGACTGTTGGCGCGGATTGAATCACGCCGCCAGCCATGCTGAGGGCGTCCGAAAGCCGCGTATTCCGGGAGTCGAGTGAGTATCGTCCTGGCTTGCTTACGAAACCAATGACCGAAATCTGGGCACTTCGCATTTCAATCGGAACAATCGAAACCTGCGGGCTGATCACGAACTGGCCTTTGCTCAGGCGGTCTGCAATGACCTGTTCCGCTTCGCGGACAGTCAGGTTCCCTACGCGCACTGCGCCAATCAGCGGAAAGGTTATTTCCCCGTTTTCCGAGACTCTTCTTTCTCCGTTGAAGTCCGGGTTCTGGAACACGGTAACGCTGATCAGGTCGCCTCCACCAAGGCGATAGTCCTGGCCAGAGCTTTTGGCCTGCAAGGGGCCGAGCACAGCAAGAAGTGCCAGCAGTGATAAAAATTTCTTGATCATGAATGGACCTCTGTGTTCAATCGGTGAAGCAATCAGGTTTCTGGGCAGAAAGCGGTCAGTTCAGCTCAGTGTTCATATCGGATGAACACGTTCATCGATTCTGCAGAATAATCAGTGTTGGCCAAGGTGCTGTCCCGGCTTCGCTTCTTCAGCGTGGTGCCCAGGGTCAGCCTGGGGTCCAGTGCAAATTCAAGACCGACCCGACCTTCTTTCAGGCGTTCGGTTCGCGGAGAGGTGCTGAAGCCGTCAGTGCCGTTGAAGCGCAGCTCCTGGGGGCTGTAGGCCAGCTGCAGCAGCAGCTTGCTGCTTAATTCCATGTTCATGGCAAGGCCAAGCTGACGGGCCAGTGCATCAGAATTCGTGACATCGGAGACACCGACTATCTGTTTGCCCCAGAGCAGGTTGAAGCTGGTCTTCACAGTGGGTTTGTAAAAGACTTCAACCCGGTAATTGGTGCCGGAAAAGTCACGGGACGGGACTTCCTCATGCTCCCGGTTGACCGAGGAAAGAGACAGCGTGAAGGCGGTGATTTCGGAGTATTTCCACTTGGTCAACAGTTCTGTTTCAGACTGCTCGAAATTGTTGGACACGGTTTGACCGGGTGCGACAATCTGCCTGCTTGGAAAATCGCCGTCGGCCTGCTTGAAAAGCAGTGCAGTGGAGCTGCCCGAGAAAGGCTGGTAGGAAAGACCGACATAGCGTGTTTCATCATTCCTGTTCAGCCCCGACAGCACATCATTGCTGGTGTCATCCGGGCCCTTGAAACGGGTGCGGTTGCTTGCATACTGCGCAAGCACCGAGTAATTGGCATGAAAATTCCAGGCCAGTGAGGCAATTCCACCATCCTGATCGCGCCGTGTGGCAAAGACCGTTCCTGTCTGTATTGGGGCCTGGTCGGATACCGAGCTTCCCTCGAGAAAACCTGTAAGTGTTTCGCCAATTTCAGTGTCCCAGCGAAGGCGGAATGCATTGCCGTCCGTGTTGCGAAAGTCAAATCGCTGGTGGCGTGTATTGCTGAGTGCAGCAAGACCCGTAAAGCGCTGCCGGCTCAGTTTGAAATCGATTGCTGCGCCACCCTCGATGCGGTTGACCTGGTCCGATTCAGGGGCAGGGCCAGTGCCTTCATCTGACCTGTTCAGCAGGTTGGTGTCATAGGTGTGGGTGAACCTTGCGAAAGGGGTAATGCCTTTGGGCGCTTCCTCTGCCAGCACAGTAACAGGCAGTGTTGCAATGGGTGCCAATAAAAACGGAATCAACCGCAGATGTGGACCGATGCGGTTGACAACTGGCCTGGCAGGACGGCGTAAGTGCGCTGGAGCTTCCACGGGGATCCTGGATAAAATGAGAAATTTCTTGAACGTTCAATGGTAGGCCCAAGCTCACATTCAGCAATTGGATGCCTCCGTTCTGGTGAGGGTCGTGTAATCACGAAGAGGTATGTTTGGCATGTTTGACTACCTGCCTGTATAAATTCCCTTCCGCATGAAAGTCGGGCGTACCGCTCGGTTTGAAGTGCACTCTCCGCCGGTGCAGGTCGCGCCGGAAAACCCGAACCCTGGATGGATATGGATGCAGATTGGTTGGCCGATTTGAATCGGGCCGGCGGCAGCTGGCGAGCGTTTTTCAGGGAGCAATCTCTTTGGGCAATCTGGGTTTACCGTTTTGGGCGGCGGCTTGATTCGAACCCAGATGGGTTGCTCAGGAAAATCCAGCTACGCTGGTACTGGCTGCTTTACCGCCTGGTCGAGACCTTGACAGGCATCAGCCTTCCGAAGTCCGCATCGATTGGCGGTGGGCTCAGGATCTGGCATTTCGGAGGAGTTTTCATTCACCCTGACACCGTGATCGGAACCAACTGCACGCTGCGGCAGGGGGTAACTCTAGGCGACCGTGGCGAAGGGTC
>DASUDJ010000245.1:0-2743 GCA_036275635.1 Limnobacter sp.
CAGCTGGCTGTACACAGAGCTTCCATTTCTGCAAAGGGTCCGGGCCTGTGCCGAAGACGGTTTTCGCCATGCCGAATGCATGTTTCCCTATGAATTCAAGGCGACAGAACTACGCAGGACCGCAGATTCAGAAGGTGTTCAGTGGGTGCTGATCAATGCGCCTGCTGGCCACTGGGAGCACGGTGATCGGGGCTTGGCCGCAGACGCAGGCCGGCGACAGGAATTCAGGGATGCCATTTGCATGGCCAGGGACTTTGCCCTGGAATTGAAGGTTGGCAAGGTGCATGTGCTGGCTGGCCTGCTTCCGGCTGGGGAGAGTAACAGCTCCGATTCAGCATGGGCATGCTACGAGGACAACCTGGCCTGGCTTGCCGAGACAATGGCTGAACACCCAATACGCTGGCTGATAGAGCCCATTAACCAGTTTGACATGCCAGGTTACCTGTTGAGCAGCCAGAAAACTGCACACGACCTGGTACAGCGGTTGAACAAACCCAACCTGGGCGTGCAAATGGACCTGTACCATTGCCAGCGCACCGAGGGCGATGCATTGGATGCACTGGCCAGGTATGTACCCACCGGCCGGGTTGGTCACCTGCAGATTGCGGGTGTTCCGCACCGGAATGAACCTGATTCCGCCGAAACACCACCCGGTGGGCTGGACTATGGCCTTGTCTTCCGGCAACTACAGCACTTGGGCTATGACGGGCACATTGGATGCGAATACCGACCCAAAGGCAGCACCCGGGATGGTCTTGGCTGGCTTCGACGCACCGGTTTTTCAGGCACAATGGAGGGCTTGAAACCCTGGGCTTGAGTGGGTAACCGCTTCAAGAGCCGCCAATGCAAGATTCCGAACTGAAGCAACTCCTGGAAGAAACAAAAACCATCGCCGTGGTGGGTTTTTCATCCCAGGCCCACAAGCCCAGTTTTTTCGTAGCCAAGTACCTGCAGTCGCAGGGTTATCGAATCCTGCCGATCAACCCCTCCCTGCAAGGCAGGCCAAGCGGCCTGATGGGCGAGACCTGTTATCCCGATCTGAAAACAGCTGTTGAAGAAACCGGCCTGAAAATCGACCTGGTGGATGTGTTCCGCCGTGCAGAGCACACGCCGGATGTGCTGGCACAGGCCATGAATGTGGGTGCAGGTGCGGTGTGGTTGCAGCAAGGCATTCGCAACGACCTGGTGGAGGCCAAGGCCAGGGCGGCAGGCATGAAGTTCGTGATGGACCGTTGCCTGAAAACCGAGCACCAGCGTCTCTTCCTCGTTTGAATTCATTTGACCAGATAGCAGATACCATGAGCAGCTTCAAGCCTGTCCAGAATGACACCTTCCTGCGTGCCCTGCGCCGCGAACCCACTGAATACACGCCTGTCTGGCTGATGCGGCAGGCTGGGCGTTACCTGCCGGAATACCGCGCCACCCGCGCAAGGGCGGGCAACTTCATGGGCTTGTGCACCAATCCAGAGGCTGCCTGTGAAGTGACCTTGCAGCCGCTGGAACGCTACAAGCTGGATGCCGCCATTCTTTTTTCAGACATCCTGACCGTGCCGGATGCCATGGGCCTGGGCCTGTATTTCTCGGAAGGAGAAGGCCCGCGGTTCGAGCGCCCCTTGGTGACCGAAGAGGATGTGGCCAAACTGGCGGTGCCTGACATCGGCTCCAGCCTGAAGTATGTGACGGATGCAGTCAGCACCATCCGCAGTGCACTCGGTGGGCGTGTACCCCTGATCGGTTTTTCCGGCAGCCCCTGGACCCTGGCCTGTTACATGGTAGAGGGTGGTGGCAGCAGTGACTTCCGCAAGGTGAAAACCATGCTGTACAAGCGGCCTGACCTGATGCACCAGATTCTCCAGGTCACCACGGAAGCAGTCAGCCAGTACCTGCGGGCGCAAATCGAGGCCGGTGCGCAGGCCGTGATGATTTTCGACAGTTGGGGTGGCGCACTGGCGGATGGCGCTTTCCAGAAATTCAGCCTGGCCTACATCAAGAAAATTGTTCGAAGCCTGCCACTGCAGGCAAACAGGGGCAGCTTCAAGGAGGACATCCCGTCCATTGTATTCACCAAGGGTGGCGGCCTCTGGCTGGAAGACATTGCCTCAACCGGGGCCAGCGCTGTGGGAGTGGACTGGACTGTGAACCTGGGGCAGGCCCGTGCAAGGATTGGTGACCGTTGCGCGATCCAGGGCAACCTGGATCCGAATGTGCTGTTTGCTGAACCGGCCCAGATTGAAGCGGAAGTGGCCAAGGCGCTGGAAAGCTTCGGTGTACCCCAGGCTGGTGCTGGACATGTATTCAACCTGGGTCATGGCATTTCCCAGTTCACCAATCCGGAAAGTGTGGAAGTGATGGTGAATGCTGTACATGCATACAGCCGCAAACAAAGGCAGTCGGCTTGCTGACTTATGCACATTTTTTGGGAGTTCCGGTATCCGGTTTTTTTTGCATCGCACGATGCCCGGATACCTTGATCTGTCAGTTAAGCTGATGATTTATAAGTACTAAATGCCGTTTAACAAATTTTGTACTTTACAGTTTGCTCCGGCTGATGTAGCAAAACAAGGCAACTAATCCACGGATGTCCACAAAGTTATCCACAATCCTTGTTGGCAATTTTGTATTCCGTTTAATTCAAATCAGCTAGTTCACGAACTTAAAGTAAGCTGTGAAGACAGACCCAATCTCCGAGGTGTCCGTTAACCCGATTGAGGGACTCCCTTTGTGGGTGAATGTGCTTGTTGCT
>DASUDJ010000246.1:0-7002 GCA_036275635.1 Limnobacter sp.
GTCAGCATTGAATTACCTTTCCACTGTTAACCCCCACTGAACTTTCCAACGTAAAAATCCCGCTGAATCTGGGCCGCTTTTTCCCTATTGTTGGCATACACGGTGAAGTCGCTGACACCTGCAAGCTGCAGTACCTCTTCATCCAGCCACGTGATCTGCCTGGAATATCGTTCGCGCTGATTGATCAACTCGAATGCCGCATCCGCCATGACGGCCGGCTTGCGCGACACGCTTAAACCTTCATCACCACTGAACATGCCCACGGCTGCAGTGGCAATCAGCGTAGCTGGCCAAAGGGTTTTCACCACGATCCCCTTTTTCCTTGTTTCCTGTTGCACGCCCATGCTGAGCAGGGTCATGGAGTATTTGCTGGTGGTGTACGGAATGAACGCTCCCAGCCAGCCTTCATCCATATTCAGGGGTGGGCACAGGTTCAGAATGCTGCCCTTGCTGGCCTCCAGGTGGGGTATGCATTCACGCATGGTGATGAACGGGGCACGGGTGTTCAAGGCATGCATCAGGTCGAATTTCTTTGTTTCTGTTGCAGCCAGTGGCGTAACGCCCAGGAAGCCAGCATTGTTGATCAGAAGGTCAATTCCTCCGAATTTGTCCACTGTGGCGGCAATTGCATTTTTAAGTTGCTGTTCATCCCGCGCATCTGTGGCGATTGCAAGCGCCTTCCCGCCTGCTTCCACCACTTCCTGCGCCACTGAGTGAATGGTTCCGGGCAACTTCGGATTGGGTGTTTCAGACTTGGCTGCAATCGTGACATTTGCACCCGCAGCAGCAAATTTCAGGATGATTTCCCGCCCGATGCCGCGGCTGCCACCGGTGATGAAAATTGTCTTGCCTGACCAGTCGGCCATGTTGTCTCCTCGATTGTTTTATTTATTGATGGGTTTGATCACTAAATTATCACAGTGTGTCGCCAGCAGTTGTTGCAGATAAAATACCCTGCAGCCCAGAAACAGGGCAGCATGAAAATTCCCCTGGGTATTTCTATGAATTTCAACAACCTGTATCTATAATTCGCCCCCCACTGTTTCAACTGGAGCATGTTCATGAAGCCCAGAAACCACGTGGCCATCCAGGCCAAGACCCGGGGTGGCGCAGGAGCCCACCGCAAAACCAGCAAGCAAACCCGCTGTGCCGACAAGGTGGCATATCGAAAGGAAGCGAGAGCAGTCAGCAAGGCCAATTCAGACAATTGGCCTTTTTCTTGGGTGCTGGCCTGATGCCTTTCCGGGTTGCCGATGAACTTCGAACGCCCGAGGTTTTCAACACTGGAATGCATGTGCTGGTGGATGCCTCGGGCGCAGGGCAGGGCAGTTATTGCATGGCTGCCGTGATTGTTGAAAGCGGCATAGTGTTGAAATTGCTCAGCAGCCCCTGCAAGGCCAAAAGCTCGGTGCTGGCTGAACAGGAGTGCATTGAATGGGCTTTCAGCCTGTGGCCTGCTGCGCTGGTCTGGAACGACTGCATTCCTGCCATTGAAGCGGTGCTGGCGTTGAATGGATCGGCGAAAGGCAGGTTGTTCTGGCCTACACCCCGAATGCGAAAACCATTTCATGATCTTGTGCACCAGTTGTCGGTTAGCGCAAGGGGTTTGAATGTTGAAAGTGAATGGAGTCTGCTGGAGGGGCAGAGGCTGTCAAGGCGGGCAGAAGGGGCCCAGTCAGATCAGTCAGGACAATCTCTCTGATCCAGCCAGGCCCGATACAAATCAAACTTTCTCGATTGCCGGGTCGGCCCGTTCAATAATCGCCTTCACATCCATGCCCTTTGGCAGTGCCCCGTAGTTGTGAATTCCCTGGCTTGAAAGCCTGCTTGCGCAGAATGCTTCGCTGACTGCGGAAGGCGCATGTCGAACCAGCAGGGAAGCTTCAAAGGCAAGCGCCATTTGATCCACCATGCTGCGGGCGCTGTACTGCAAGCCATGCAGGTCGGTTGGGTTGATCTGCATGAATTGCCTGTTCAGGCCGTCCAGGTAGGCGTCCAGGATTGAATTGCCGCCCCGGGCCTTGTTCAGTTCCGCATTGAATGCCATCAGCACTGCCGGGGTTTTGCCAATTGCGCGCAGCACGTCGAGGCACTGCACATTGCCACTGCCTTCCCAGATCGGGTTGATCACGCTTTCACGGAAAAGGCGGGGATATATCGAGTTCTCCATCACGCCGCTGCCACCTATGCATTCCATGATTTCATAGCTGTGCTGTGGTGCGCGCTTGCAGATCCAGTACTTGCCGACAGCGGTGGCCAGTCGTGCCAGGTGGGCTTCATGTTCATTGCTGTCCTTCATGTCCAGCGCGCGGGCCATGCGCATGCAGAAAGCGGCGGCGCCTTCATATTCCAGTTGCAGGTCGGCCAGCACATTCTGCATCAGCGGTTGCTCGATCAGCTTCGCACCGAAGGCGGCGCGGTGCTTCACATGATGAATCGCATTGGCCACGCCGCTTCTCATCAGCCCAGCCGAGCCACCCATGCAATCGAATCGGGTCAGGCTGACCATTTCGATGATCGTGGGCACGCCCCGGCCTTCCTCACCCAGCAGCCAACCCTGGGCGCCCCTGAATTCAACCTCGCTGGATGCATTCGACTTGTTGCCCATCTTGTCCTTCAGGCGAATCACATTCAGGGCATTCCTGGTGCCATCTGGCAACCAGCGCGGCACTGCAAAACAGGATACACCTGCAGGTGTCTGGGCCAGGATCAGGAATACATCGCACATCGGGGCTGACAGAAACCACTTGTGGCCAACCAATGAGTACAGTTGCCCAGGGCCTGCAGCCCCCACTGGCGTCGCCTGGGTGCTGTTGGCCCGAACGTCCGAGCCGCCCTGTTTTTCTGTCATGCCCATGCCCACGGTGATGGACTGCTTTTCATCAAGTGGCACATTCCGAGGGTCGTAGCCACGGTTCAGGATTTTCGATTCGAACATGGCGGCCACGTCCGGCTGTAGTCGGAAGCTGGGAATGGCCGCAAAGGTCATGGTGACCGGGCAACCGTGACCAGCTTCCACCTGGCTTTGCATCATGGACTTCGCACCCCTCACCACGTGAGCGCCTTCGCGTGGGTTCGTCCACGGCGTGCTGTGCAGGCCTTCCTCCAGTGCGGACTTCATCAACGCATGGTAGGCCGCGTGATAACGAACGGAGTCTACCCGGTTGCCGAAACGGTCATGTGTGTCCAGTTCGGGTGTGTACTTGTTGGCTAGGTAACCCAGTTCGAGGTACTCAGCCTGGCCACATTTTTCTCCGAATGCCGCTGCTTCACCCAGGCCCCAGGCGCCGCCCTCCCGTTTCAAACCTTCCACCAGGGCGGCGTCTGAAGTGAACAGGTTGTAACTGTGCAATTCATTGGCCACGTTATGAACCTGGTGGGTTTCACCAAGAATCGGCTTGTTCAACAACTCGCTGGCGGTTCTCATCTTGTGCTCCGGGTTATGGCTTGATGGTCCAAATAATTACTCATAAATACAAAAATAGCAAATAAAAGTAACTATTGAGGATTCAAGTTTTGCCCAACACGGCCGATAAGCTGTTGTTGAAAAGGAGAAAAGTATGGACATTTCAGCAGCAGCCATGGTGACTGCCGCCCTGCAGATGCAGCAAAGCCAAACCATCCAGCAAGGCCAGGTGGCCGTGTTGAAAAAAGCGATGGAGATTTCCGAGGCCTCTGCTGTTCAATTGATTCAGTCCATTCCCCAGCAGCCAGCATTGGCCACCAGCGGAAGCCTGGGGACGCGAATAAATACCTTTGTTTGAGGACGCATACCGGAAAAACAAGGCCCTGTTGTTCACCTCGGGTCTATGCTCTGTTGTAAGCCCGCCTTACTCAGGCCTTTGTAGCCAGCATCAGGAAACTGTTTCTTGCTGCTTGTTCAAGCTGCTTGCGGCTCAAACTTGGGTCGTTGTCATTGGCCAGCTGTGACACCAGTCCATGAATCTGCACCACGATCATGGCTGCCCTCAACTTGTATTCCACCTTGCTGATCTTGGGTTCCAGCCCGTAAATCAGCTTGAAAATTTCCTTCCTTTCCCGGGCGTACACTGCTTCCACCAGCCGGGCTGCAAAAGGCAGCCTGTTTGAAAGCGCATAGATTTCGGCCAGCACGCCAAAGGTTTCTGGGCGGCGAATCTCGATCAGGATCAAATCAACAATTGTTTTAAAGCGCTCCAGTTGGCTTTTGTCACTCATGGCATTCATCACCTGAGCCACTGCAGCCTGGTAATTGTCCATTACATAGGTCAGCAAAGCCTCCACCAATGCTTCCTTGTTGGTGTAGTAGTGCTGCACCGTGCTCAGTGAAATGCCCAACTGGCTGGCCACCCCCCGCATGCTCAGGCCTGCATAACCTTCCGCGGCCAGGATGGCCTGGGCCGTGCTGAGTATTTCCTGGGCGCGAATCTGGCCCTTGTCGGTCGTGGCATGTGTATTCATGCCTTTACTTTAACCCAATTATTGACAAACCGGTCACCCGACCTATAATCATCTCACTGCAATCGGTCACGTGACCTATAACTTTGAGAGTGTGAAGAGACAATGAGATACCCAACCCCCAGCTGGATGAATTCCGACCTTGAACTGTACCGCGCCAATATCCGCCGGTTTGTGGAAACCGAGATCAAGCCCAACCAGCACAAGTGGGCCAAGCAGCAGCATGTAGACCGTGAGCTGTGGCTGAAAGCCGGTGAAATGGGCCTGTTGTCTGCCGACATTCCAGAGGAATATGGCGGTGCTGGTGGCGACTTCACCCACATGGCCGTGCTGTTTGAAGAACTGGCCTACAGCGGCGACCGCTCATTCGGCGTGCATGTGCATGCCATCGCAGCCCAGTACATCCTGAACCACGGTACGGAAGAGCAGAAAAAATACTTCCTGCCAAAAATGGCCAGCGGAGAAATGATTGGCGCGATCGCCATGAGCGAACCCGGTGCCGGCTCAGACCTGCAAGGCATCCGCACCAGTGCAGTGAAGGATGGCAACCACTATGTGGTGAACGGCTCCAAGATTTTCATTTCCAACGGCTACCTGGCGGATGTGATTGTGCTGGTCACCAAGACCGATCCGAATGCCGGTGCAAAGGGCGTAACCCTGATGCTGCTGGAAACCAAGAAAGCAGAAGGTTTCAAGGTAGGCCGTATTCTGGAGAAGCTTGGTCAGAAAGGACAGGACACCTGCGAACTGTTTTTCGACAATGTGCGCATTCCAGCCCAGAACGTACTGGGCGCAGAAGGCATGGGCTTCATGCAACTGATGATCGAATTGCCCTATGAGCGCCTGATGCTGGGTGTGGGTGCCATGGCCGCAATCGAGATGGCAATTGAAATCACCCTGGAATACACCAAGGAGCGCAAGGCTTTCGGCAGGTCGATTTTTGATTTCCAGAATACCCGCTTCAAGATGGCTGAACTGAAAAGCCAAGCGGTGGTGGCCCGTGCATTCATCGACAACTCGATTGAAAAGCTGGTGGCTGGCAAGCTTGACACTGCAACCGCTTCAATTGCCAAGTTGCATCTCAGCGAACTGGAATGCAAGGTGATTGATGAATGCCTGCAGTTCTTCGGCGGCTATGGTTACATGATGGAATATCCAATCGCGCAGATGTATGCCGACGCCCGTGTGCAGCGTATTTATGGCGGTTCCAGTGAAATCATGAAGGAAATCATCGCGCGCTCCCTCTGATGAACGTGATGGGTTGGATCAACCCGATCGGCGGCCCATCCAGGTGCCCCTCAAGAACCCGCTTCACGGCGGGTTTTTTTATGGCCGCAAAATAAGCCATTAAACAATGCCTATTCTGTTAATCGAATGTACTTAAATTTAGTAACAATATTCAAATCCAGGCCTACCCCAATTGGGTAATATTTGCATCCCAACAAATCAAGGTACTTGCATCATGATCAATTCAGCACCTGTTGCGCAGGTTCAAACTCCGAACGCCACACCCACCATCACACGCAATGGCCAGGTCATTGCAGATGCACAGACCTTTGAGTGGGGCGACCAGATTTCCAACACCTCCGCCACGCCCATGGAGATCCGCATTCCCGCGAGGGGCGCAGGCCAGGGAGACACCCTGCTTGTACTGCAGCCGGGTGCGGCTGCGCGGCTGGAAGAAATTGGATCGGATGTGGTCGGCGCAAATTCACGCACCAAGGTGGTTGCCCTGACTGAGGGCGTTGAACTGTATGACATTGATGATGACGTCTCTTCCGCCATCCTGGAGCAGGGCGGCGGCGAGATGTCCGGCCTGGTCGGCGCAGGCCTGCTGGCAGGTGGCATCGGCGGTGGCGCAGTTGGCCTGGGTGCTGTGGCAGCCGGCGCATTCCTGCTGGGTGATGATGACAACGGCGGGTCGGGCAGTGGCGCTGCTGAAGGTGCTGGCCCTGGAGGCCTCGCCGGTGGCGTGGAATCAGTTGGCGATGGCCTGCAGGAAACTCCATTGGCACCAGTTGCGGGTGCGACCGATGCGGTGTCTGAGGGCTTGGCTACTGTGGGTGGCGCAATTGGCGGTATTTCCGACATGGACCCCACTGGCCTGACTGATGTGCTGGCAGGCCTGATTGGTGATCCCGCCGCTGGTGGTGGTTCAGACGTTGGTGGCCTTGTAGGCGCTGTGAATGCAATTTCCACCGGTCTTGATTCCGGCACAGAGAACACGCCGCTGGCACAGCTTGTTGACCCACTGACACAAACACTGGGTTCGAATGAAGGGGCTGTAGATGGAGTTGCGCAGGGTCTGGCCGATGTGGCAAACACCCTGGCCGGTGACAGCAGCCCGTTGGCGCCAATCACTGCCGACCTGCTGGCCCCAATTGTGGGAACGGAAGGCGAGTTGAGTGACATGAATGGCCTGCCAGCCACCCTGAACGAAGTCAGCGAAGGCCTGACCGACCTGACAGGTGCAGATTCAGCACTTGCTCCACTTGACCCGCTGACCAGTGCACTGGGCGAGGGTGTGGACACCCTGGCAGGTGGTGTGGACATGCTGGGGGACGC
>DASUDJ010000247.1:0-3700 GCA_036275635.1 Limnobacter sp.
GCCCGACACATTGCTTGTCTTGGTCAACGCGAATTCCCCCTTAGAGAATGTGTATTTGAAACAAGCCTGAAATGCAAAACCATTCACTTCTGTATCCGAATCAGCGGTTTGGTTCAGTTCAACCTGCCCTGAGTGCCCCCCAGAGAATTGCAAACAGCTTGTCAAACTGGTCAATCAGCCGGTCAGGTTCATTGCGCAGAAAATGCATCTGCGCCACCCGGCCAAAAATACCCATGAACACATCCAGCAAGACCTTGCTGGACACGGTGTCATTCAATACGCCCTTGCTTTGTCCTTCCTTCAGCATGCCCAGGAAGGCACCCATCAGTTCCGGGCTTTCATACACGGGAAGGTCCTGGTAGCGGCTGGCCGGTATTGAAACCGTCAGCAGCAAAATCACCTTCGGATGCTTGTCGAAATAATCCAGCATCACCCACAGGGTTTTTCGCAGGCGCTCCCTGTAGTCCTCGATTCCTTCCAGGTGATCAATCATGCGGTTGGCCAGGCGGCTCAACGTAGTGTCCAGCACATAGGCCACCAGCTGTTCCTTGCTGCCGAAGTACTTGTAGATGGTCTGAAGGGATACATTTGCCGAGCGGGCCACTTCAATCAGCGCCACATCATTGAAATCACGGCTGGTGAACAGTTCCAGGACGGTTTTTTCAATTCGCTCAAGCGTGGCCTTTCGCATGTCAGAAGGGTGGGCCTGGCGTATCTCTTCAGGCGCCTGTAGTTCAACTTTCATGTATTCAATCCTGTTGGGGTTCAGCAAATGGTAAACCTTGTTGAAGCTTGGGTAATTGTAATTACCATATTCATAGAGCTGACACTCTAAAGTAACTTCCCGGGTTGATTGTGCGTTTGCACATTGCCATTCTGGACTGTGAAGAATTCAATCCGAATTCGGTAATTTCGATTACCGCAAACAGAAAAACCAGGAGGCACAGATGCCATCGGCACTGATATTTGACGCAGTAAGAACCCCAAGGGGCAAGGGAAAGAAAGACGGCAGCCTGCACCAGGCCACGCCGGTGTGGTTGCTGAACAACCTGCTGACTGCCTTGCAGCAGCGCAACGACCTGGACACCAGCCTTGTTGATGACGTGGTGCTGGGTTGTGTAACCCCGGTGGGCGAGCAAGGTGCCGACATTGCGCGCACCGCCGTGCTGGATGCTGGCTGGGCTGAAACCGTGGGCGGTGTAACCCAGTCCCGTTTCTGTGCTTCAGGCCTGGAGTCAGTCAACCTGGCTGCAGCCAAGGTGGGCAGTGGCATTGAAGACATGGTGGTGGCCGGTGGTGTAGAAAGCATGAGCCGCTGGACCATGGGCAGCGACGGCGGTGCCTGGTTCATGGACCCACGAATCAACGACAAGCTGGGCTTCATCCCCCAGGGCATTTCTGCCGACCTGATTGCCACGCTGGAAAATTTCAGCCGCAATGATGTGGATACCTATGCGGTGGAAAGCCAGCGCCGTGCTGCGAAAGCGCAGGCCGAAGGCCGCTTCAAGCGTTCCGTGGTGCCTGTGAAGGACCTGAATGGCTTGACCATGCTGGACCATGACGAATTCATCCGCGGCAATGCCACGGTTGAAAGCCTGGCCACCCTGCAGCCCTCATTCGCCATGATGGGTCAAATGGGTTTCAACGCCACAGCCCTGCGCAAGTACACCACCGTGGAAAGTATCAACCATGTGCACCATGCCGGTAACTCTTCAGGCATCGTGGATGGTGCAGCCCTGGTGCTGGTAGGCAGTGAAGAAGCAGGCCGCAAGGCTGGCTTGAAGCCACGTGCACGCATCCGCTCTGCAGCCATTATCGGTTCCGAGCCCACCATCATGCTGACCGGCCCCACACCCGCCTGTGAAAAGGCGCTGCGCAAGGCCGGCCTGAAGGCCTCTGACATTGACCTGTGGGAAATCAATGAGGCGTTTGCCGTGGTTCCCATGCAGACCGCCCGCAACCTGGGTGTCAGCCTGGACCGTGTCAACGTGAACGGCGGCTCCATTGCCATGGGTCACCCACTGGGTGCCACCGGCGCAATCATTCTCGGCACCTTGCTGGACGAACTTGAGCGGCAGGACAAGACCCTGGGCCTGGCCACACTGTGTGTGGGCGGCGGCATGGGTATTGCCACCATCATCGAACGCATCTAACTGGCCGAAGGAGAAACAACAATGAGTGCAGTGAAATTTGAACTCGGTCAGGATGGCATTGCGGTCGTCACGCTCGACATGCCCGGCCGTTCCATGAACGTGTTGAATGAAGAATTGATGGGCCCGTTTGCGGAAGCCCTGACCCGCATTGAAACCGATGCAGCCGTGAAAGGCGTGGTGTTGACTTCCGGCAAGCCAGAATTCCTGGCCGGTGCCGACCTGGATACGGTGTACAAGATCACCGACCCCCAGCAGGCATTTGATTTGGCAGAGGCCTTCAAGACCCTGCTGCGCCGCATGGAAAAATGCGAGAAGCCAATTGTGTGTGCACTGAACGGCACCGCTCTGGGCGGCGGCCTGGAACTGGCCATGGCCTGTAACCACCGCATCGCGCTGAACAACCCCAAGGCCAAGTTCGGTCTGCCGGAAGTGAAGCTGGGCCTGCTGCCCGGCGGTGGCGGCACACAGCGTTTGCCCCGCATGATCGGCATCCAGGGCGCACTGGAAATGATGACCCAGGGTACTGAACTGCGGGTAGAGCAGGCGGTGAAGAAAGGCATCATCCAGGACACGGCTGACAGCATCGAAGACATGATTGCCAAGGCCCGCGCCTGGTGCGCGGCCAATCCAAAGGCGTTGCAGCCCTGGGATGTGAAAGGCTTCAAGTTCCCCGGCGGTGATTCCAAGCACCCAGCCATTGCGCAGATCTGGGCGATTGCACCTTCTATGGCCAATGCCAAGGCATTCGGCAACTACCCGGCGCTGACCCACATTGCAAGCTGCGTGTTTGAAGGTGGCATCACCGACATCGACACCGGCCTGAAAGTGGAAAGCCGTTACTTTGCTGCCTGCGTGCTGTCGCAGGAAAGCAAGAACATGATGAACACGCTGTGGTACCAGCTGAACAGCATCAAGAAAGGCCAAAGCCGCCCCAGCGCACCTGCAAAGAGCAAGGTGAAGAAGGTTGGCATCCTGGGTGCAGGCATGATGGGTGCCGGCATTGCCTATGTGTCTGCCAAGGCAGGCATTGAGGTGGTGCTGATTGATGCCACACAGGAAGGCGCAGACAAGGGCAAGGCCTACAGCACAAACCTGCTGGACAAAGCCATTGCCAAGAAGCGCAGCACGCCTGAAAAGAAGGAAGCCCTGCTGAACCTGATCACTGCCACCACCGACTACTCCAAGCTGGAAGGCGCGGATTTGGTGATTGAGGCCGTGTTCGAAGACCGTGCAGTGAAGGCCGACGTAACCGCAAAAGCGGAAGCCGTGATTCCCGCCACAGCCGTGTATGCATCCAACACATCCACACTGCCAATTACTGGCCTGGCTGAAGCCTCCAAGCGCCCCAACCAGTTCATCGGTTTGCACTTCTTCAGCCCAGTGGACAAGATGCCGTTGGTTGAAATCATCATGGGCGAAAAAACCGATGATGAAACATTGGCCAAGGGCTTCGACTATGTTCAGCAAATCGGCAAGACACCGATCGTGGTGAACGACAGCCGTGGCTTCTTCACCAGTCGCGTATTCGGCACCTTCCTGATGGAAGC